>NZ_JBIWPP010000024.1:0-138964 GCF_044768335.1 Streptomyces sp. NPDC101151
GGTGTTTCCGACTCTATCAGATCTTTTCTCGATCCGATTTCCTCGGTGCTTTCCAGGTTCCCGCTCTCGCGTTTCCCTTTCCGGCGGTTCCGACTTTATCAGAAGCTTTTGGCCGGTCTGACCGGCCGCTCATTTCTGAGGAGTAAGTCGGAGGTGCTTCTCGGAATCGCAGTCGCGATTTCTTGGAAGCAGATAGATTCTAGCGATCTGCCCCGAACCTGTCCAGTTCTAGGCAACTCATTGAATCTACCTCCCCACTCCATCCGTGTCAACGGTTCTTGCGGGGCGAAGAGGAGACTAGCAGGTCACAGGGCCCGAACGCACATCAAGCGGCCGTGGGCACGGCGGCGCTTCGCTCGGTCGCCTCAAGGTCGCCCGTGTCGCCGGCGCGTGCCGCGCGACCGCCGAGCACGTAGACGTATGCCAGGAATGCCAGCTCGGCCGCGATCCCGATGCCTATGCGGGCCCAGGTGGGGAGGCCGGACGGAGTGACGAAGCCTTCGATGGCGCCGGAGACGAACAGGACCAGTGCGAGACCTATCGCCATGCCCACGGCGGCCCGGCCCTCCTCGGCGAGAGCGACACGGCGGCTGCGGGGACCTGGGTCGATGACGGTCCAGCCGAGGCGGAGGCCGGTGCCGGCGGCCACGAAGACCGCGGTCAGTTCGAGCAGGCCGTGCGGGAGGATCAGGCCGAGGAAGGTGTCCAGGCGGCCGGCGGAGGACATGAGGCCGAAGCCGACGCCCAGGTTGAGCATGTTCTGGAAGAGGATCCAGAGCACGGGCAGGCCCAAAAAGACGCCCAGGACCAGGCACATCGCGGCGGCCCGGGCGTTGTTCGTCCACACCTGGGCGGCGAAGGAGGCCGCGGGGTGGCTCGAGTAGTAGGTCTCGTACTCACCACCGGGGCGTGTCAGCTCGCGCAGCTGGCTGGGGGCCGCGATGGTCGACTGCACTTCCGGGTGGGTGCCTATCCAGCAACCCAGGAGGATCGCGACGACGGTGGAGACGAGCGCGGTGGGCACCCACCAGTGGCGCGCGCGGTAGACCGCGGCGGGGAAGCTCTGGCCGAGGAAGCGCGTGACGTCGCGCCATGAGGCGCGGCGGGTGCCGGTGACAGCGCTGCGCGCGCGTGCCACGAGTTGGCTGAGCCGTCCCGTCAGCTGCGGATCGGGAGCGCTGGACTGTATGAGCGAGAGGTGGGTCGCGGTGCGCTGGTAGAGGGCGACGAGTTCGTCGGCCTCGGTGCCGTTGAGGCGTCGCTGACGGCGGAGCAGGGCGTCGAGGCGGTCCCATTCGGCTCGGTGTGCGGAGACGAAGACGTCCAGGTCCATCGGGTCTGCCTGCTCCTCGGCTGGTCGTCCACTGCTCGTCGTGGAGGCTCGTGATGCTGTCAGCTTGTCGTACTGGGGCACGATGCGCCCTCAGCTTGGCAGACTTGCGGTTCACAGGGCAGACCAGGGAAGGACGGCGGGCGTGAGTGAGCTGGTGACCGGCGAGGCGGTGGCGCTCGAACTGCGGCCCGCGAAGCTGCCGAGCAGGGCGTTGGCGATCCTGCTCGACCTGGTGGTGGCCGTGCTCGTGTACATCGGCGCGACCTTCGCGCTGGTGTCCTCGACCTCGTCCTTGGACGACGCCGCTCAGATGGCGTTGTCGATCGCGGTCTTTCTGTTGGTGCTGGTCGGCGGGCCGATCGCGGTGGAGACCCTCAGCCGTGGGCGCTCGCTGGGGAAGCTGGCGTTCGGCCTGCGTGTGGTGCGGGACGACGGCGGGCCCATCCGGTTCCGGCATGCGCTGGTGCGGGGCGCGATCGGTGTGGTCGAGATCCTGATGACGTTCGGGATCGTGGCCTGCATCGCCTCGCTGGTGTCGGCGCGGGGTCGACGGCTCGGCGACGTCTTCGCGGGCACTCTGGTCGTGCGCGAGCGGATTCCCGTCGGGCGGGTGGGCCTGGTGCCTCCTCCTCCGCCGTGGCTCGCGGGACGGTTCGCCGAGCTGGACCTGTCGTCCGTGCCGGACGGGCTGTGGCTTGCCGTCCGGCAGTACCTGACGCGGATGCAGCAGCTCGATCCGCAGGTGTCCTGGGACATGGCGCAACGGCTCGCGGCCGACCTCGCGGCTCGTACAGGAGCTCAGCTCCCGCAGGGTGTGCACCCGGCCGCTTTCCTGGCCGCCGTGGTCCATGAGCGGCAGGCTCGCGACACCCGGCAGGCGTTCGGAGCCCCGGGTCCGGTCCCGGCGCAGGGCGCGCCTTCCGGCTACGCGCCCGGCATGCCCGGTGGTTATCCCCCGCCGGTGCCGCAGCCACCCACCGCGCACCCGTATCAGTCTCAGGCGCCCGGGCTGCCCGGGAATCCTGCTCAGCGTGCCCCGTCCCCGGCCCAGGACTCGCCGCAGCCGCAGGCTCCCGTCGCGCAGCCCGTGCGGCCGCCGCAGGACGAGCCGCCGTCGGGCCGCCCCGCCTCGGGATCCGGTTCCACCGGGTTCGCGCCGCCGGCCTAGCAGGCTGTGTCGCGCGTGTCGCCTCCGTCCGCTCAGTCGAATCGCGACGGCGGTGACTGAAGGTCCTCCAGCTCGATTCCGGGCGCCTGCAGGACCACGTCGCCGGCGATGTGCACGGTGTGCTGCTCGCCCGTGTCCAGGGCTGTGACCTGGTATTCGTCCACGGTCAGAGGGCCGCTGTCAGTGGCGTGTGCTTCGCTGTTCAGCAAGGCCCAGGACTGGTCCAGGGTGCGGGGGGCGAGGACCGGGTCCGTGAAGGCCACGAGGCGTACCCGGGTCGCGGCGGAGGGGGTGAGGCGCAGGAGACGGACGGTGGCGACGAGGAACGCGGGGGACGTGCCGGTGAAGGCATGGGCGCGCACATTGCCTTCGGTGGCCTGAGCGCCGGTGGGGTCGGTGCGGACCCAGGTGACGCCGTCGAGGGCGGCGCCGCGCACCTGCCAGCCTCCCGCGTGGAGTTCGAGGCGGATGGGGCGGCCGAGGTCGTCCAGGGTGAGGTCGACCGAGCCTTGGTGGTCGCCCGCGGGGGTGGTCAGCCGGGAGACGTAGCGCCAGCCGGACGGGCCGGGGGCGCACTGGAAGTGCTCTTCTGCGAGGGGGGTGTGATCGTGCGGATCGTGGAGCGAATATCGGCCGCGGGGCATGGGGGTCCTGGGTCTTGACGGTCCGGTCCGGCCAGAGGCCAAAGGGGCAGGCCCCCGGCACGGGGGTGCGGGGGCCTGCCTCGAAGGATCTGCGGACGTGCGGACTCAGTAGCGGTAGTGGTCCGACTTGTACGGGCCCTCGACGTCCACGCCGATGTACGCGGCCTGCTCGGGGCGCAGCTCGGTGAGCTTCACGCCTAGCGCGTCCAGGTGGAGGCGGGCGACCTTCTCGTCGAGGTGCTTGGGCAGCGTGTAGACGCCGGTCGGGTACTCGTCGGGCTTGGTGAACAGCTCGATCTGCGCCAGGGTCTGGTCCGCGAAGGAGTTGGACATCACGAACGACGGGTGACCGGTGGCGTTGCCCAGGTTCAGCAGGCGGCCCTCGGACAGCACGATGATCACCTTGCCGTCCGCGAAGGTCCAGGTGTGGACCTGCGGCTTGACCTCGTCCTTGACGATGCCCGGGATCTTGGCGAGGCCGGCCATGTCGATCTCGTTGTCGAAGTGGCCGATGTTGCCGACGATCGCCTGGTGCTTCATCTTCGCCATGTCCGACGCAAGGATGATGTCCTTGTTGCCGGTGGTGGTGATGAAGATGTCGGCGGTCTCGACGACCTCGTCCAGGGTCGTGACCTGGTAGCCGTCCATCGCCGCCTGCAGGGCGCAGATCGGGTCGATCTCGGTGATGATCACTCGGGCGCCCTGGCCGCGCAGCGACTCGGCGCAGCCCTTGCCCACGTCGCCGTAGCCGCAGATGACGGCGGTCTTGCCGCCGATCAGGGTGTCGGTGGCGCGGTTGATGCCGTCGACGAGGGAGTGGCGGCAGCCGTACTTGTTGTCGAACTTCGACTTGGTGACGGCGTCGTTGACGTTGATCGCCGGGAAGAGGAGGACGCCGTCGCGCTGCATCTCGTACAGGCGGTGGACGCCGGTCGTGGTCTCCTCCGTGACACCACGGATCTCGGAGGCCAGCTGGGTCCACTTCTGCGAGCCGTCGGTGATGGTGCGGTGCAGCAGTTGGAGGATGACGCGGTGCTCGTCGGACTCGGCGGTCTCCAGGCCGGGGACCTTGCCGTCCTTCTCGTACTCGACGCCCTTGTGGACGAGGAGGGTGGCGTCACCACCGTCGTCCAGGATCATGTTCGGGCCGCCGGTGGGGCTGTCCGGCCAGGTCAGCGCCTGCTCGGTGCACCACCAGTACTCCTCGAGGGTCTCGCCCTTCCAGGCGAAGACCGGGACGCCCTGCGGGCTGTCGGGCGTGCCGTTCGGGCCGACTGCGATGGCGGCCGCCGCGTGGTCCTGGGTGGAGAAGATGTTGCAGGAGGCCCAGCGGACCTCGGCGCCGAGGGCGACCAGGGTCTCGATGAGGACGGCGGTCTGCACGGTCATGTGCAGGGAGCCGGTGACACGGGCGCCGGCGAGGGGCTGGGCCTCGGCGTACTCCTTGCGGATCGCCATCAGGCCCGGCATCTCGTGCTCGGCGAGGGTGATCTCCTTGCGGCCGAACTCGGCCAGGGAGAGGTCGGCGACCTTGAAGTCCTGTCGGTTGTCGACAGTCGTCATTGCGAGCTGCTCCTCGGGATTGGGTCGAGGTGGGTAGGGCTGGTCTGCGCGGCGGCGGACACAGGGGTGCCCGAGAGGACACAGGCATGCCCGCGTACGCGCAGCGCAGTCCGTCGGAGGCCCTCTCTCCCTCGGTCGGTCCGCGCTGGGACCGCCCGACCGCCATCAGCAGCGACGTCTGGCTTCGTCCCAAGCTACACCGGAGGGCCGGGCCGTCCCCAGTCCGCCTCCGAACAGTTCGCGTCGTTCGGGGGATGCGGCCGGGGGTCGGAGCGGGGTGCGAAGAACGTCCGGGAGGCCGGCCGGAAAGCATGGGGCAGGAGACTGCAAACCGGCATGAACAGGGACTTTCGCACCTTTGAGTCGAGGGCGGGGTGTTGCAGGATGCAGGGAGATCGGGAGTTCCGATCGATCTCGCGGGGTGTCCGGGACAGTGCCTCGTGTGACAAAGGCGTTAGGAGATCGACGTGACCAGTCCGGCCGGCCCTCCCCCCACGGGCGGCGGTGACGAGCAGCAGCGGATCAGGCTGCTCGCGGTGACCGCATGCCCGACCGGCATCGCGCACACGTACATGGCGGCGGAGAAGCTCGCGCAGGCCGCCGCAGGCCTCGGTATCGAGATGAAGGTGGAGACACAGGGATCCATCGGAGCCGAGAACGTCCTCGATGACAACGATGTCAGAAGCGCCGACGGCATCATCGTCGCCGCGGACAAGGACGTCGACCTGAGCCGTTTCGCGGGCAAGCGCGTGCTGACGGTCGGGGTCGCCGAGGGCATCCACCACCCCGAGCGGCTGATCGAGCGGGTGCGGTCGGCACCCGTGCACACGCCCGGCGGCGCTCCCACCGGGAGAGCGGCCGCGGCGGGCGGCGGCAAGGAGCGGGGCCCGGTCTACAAGGCGCTGATGAACGGTGTCTCGTACATGATCCCGTTCGTGGTCGTCGGCGGTCTGCTGATCGCGGTCTCGCTGGCGCTCGGCGGCCATGCGACGGCCAAGGGGTATGTGATCCCGGAGGGCACCTTCTGGGCGCACGTCAACGCGATCGGCGGGATCGGCTTCCAGCTGATGATTCCGATCCTGTCCGGATACATCGCCTACGCGATCGCGGACCGGCCCGCGCTGGTGCCGGGCATGATCGGCGGCTGGATCGCCAACACGGGCGCGCTGTACGACTCCAAGGCGGGCGCGGGCTTCATCGGGGCGATCGTGACCGGGTTCCTCGCCGGATATCTGGTGCTGTGGATCAAGAAGGTCCGGGTCCCGAAGTTCGTACAGCCGATCATGCCGATCATCGTGATCCCGATCGTGGCGACGACGGCGCTCGGGCTGTTCTTCATATACGTCATCGGCAAGCCGATCTCCTGGGTGTTCGAGCATCTGACCAGCTGGCTCGGCGGAATGACCGGCAGCAGCGCGGTGCTGCTGGGCGCGATCCTGGGGCTGATGATCGCCTTCGACATGGGCGGGCCGGTCAACAAGACGGCGTTCCTGTTCGGCGCGGGGCTCATCGCGAGCGGCAACCAGACGGTCATGGGCATGTGCGCGGCCGCGATCCCGGTGATGCCGCTGGGCCAGGGTCTGGCCACGCTGATCCGCAGGCGGCTGTACACCGAGCAGGAACGGGAGACGGGGCTCGCGGCGCTGTTCATGGGCTGCTTCGGTATCTCCGAGGGGGCGATCCCGTTCGCGGCGGCGCGGCCCGCTCAGGTGATCCCGGCCAACATGCTGGGCGGGGCGGTGGCCGGTGCGGTCGCGGGGCTGGCCGGGGTGAAGGACGCGGTGCCGCACGGCGGGCCGGTGGTGGCGGTGCTGGGCGCGGTGGGCGGCGTACCGACGTTCTTCGTGGCCGTGGCGATCGGCACGGTGGTGACGGCGCTGACGACCGTGACGCTGGTGGACGTGGCCGAGCGCCGGAGGCGGTCCGAGTCGGCCGGCGGGGCCGAGCCCGTGCCGGCCGGGGCCGGTGCGGTCGTTCCCGGGCAGGCCCGGCGCGAGCCCATGACGGTCGCCGCTGTTCCGGCGCCTGCCGAGGCGGGGGCGGAGGCCCACGGGGCGCGTGCCGAAGGAGCGGCCGGTGCGGCGGAGACCTCCGGCGAGGCGCCCGAGGTGCTCTCCGGGTATCTCACCGAGCGGACGGTCGAGGTCGCTCTCGCCGCGGACGGCAAGGGGGCCGCGATCCGGGAGATGGCGGAGCTGCTGAGCCGCAGTGACCGGGTCGCCGACGTCGAGGAACTGGTCGCGGTCGCGCTGCGGCGCGAGGAGCAGGGGACGACCGGACTGGGCGAGGAGATCGCGATCCCGCATGCCAAGACGGACGCGGTGACCGCTCCGGTCGTCGGCTTCGCGCGGTCGGCGCGGGGCGTCGAGTGGGGCTCGCTGGACGGTACGAAGGCCCGGCTGTTCTTCATGATCGCCGTACCGGAGGCGGCCGCCGGTGACGAACATCTGCGGATCCTCGCGATGCTGTCCCGCAAGCTGATGGACCCCGGGTTCCGGGAGCGGCTGCTGGCGGCCGCGGACGAGCGAGCGGTACTCGACGTGCTAGGCGAGGTCGGGTGAGCTGAGGAAACGGTGTGCGGGGCCGGTTCCGGGCCCGCACACCGCCCTCTTCCCGGGCCGCACGGTGGGGTGCCGACGGCGCCCCGGCCCGTGCAGCCGGTCCGACGACCGGCGTGCGGAAAGCGGACGGGGCCTGCCCGGCCATGGGCAGGCCCCGTCGTCGCACCGGGTGATTCAGTGACCGGCCGTGTCCGGGGTCGGACCGCCCGGGGTCGCCTCCGGGTCCGGGCCCTTCGCGGCCTCGGCCTCGCTGTAGATGTCCGGCTCCAGGTAGATGACGCGGGCGATGGGGACGGCGGCGCGGATGCGGGCCTCGGCCGCGTTGATGGCGTTCGCGACCTCGGTGGCCGTGTCGTCGTGCTGGACGGCGATCTTGGCGGCGACGAGCAGTTCCTCGGGGCCGAGGTGGAGGGTGCGCATGTGGATGACGCCGGTGACCGTGTCGCCGTCGACGACCGCGGCCTCGATCTTCTTGACCTCCTCGATGCCCGCGGCCTCGCCGAGCAGCAGCGACTTGGTCTCGGCGGCCAGGACCAGGGCGATCAGGACGAGCAGGACACCGATGCAGACGGTGCCGATGCCGTCCCAGACGCCGTCGCCGGTGAGCAGGGCGAGACCGACGCCACCGAGGGCGAGGACGAGGCCGATGAGCGCACCGAAGTCCTCCAGCAGGACGACCGGCAGCTCGGGGGCCTTGGCGCGGCGGATGAACTGCGACCAGGACAGCTTGCCGCGCAGCTCGTTGGACTCCTTGATGGCCGTGCGGAAGGAGAAGCCCTCGGCGATGATCGCGAAGACGAGGACGCCCACCGGCCAGTACCAGTGCTCGACCTCGTGCGGGTGGCGGATCTTCTCGAAGCCCTCGTATACGGCGAACATGCCACCGACGGAGAAGAGGACGATCGAGACGAGGAAGGCGTAGATGTACCGCTCGCGGCCGTAGCCGAAGGGGTGCTGCGGGGTCGCCTCGCGCTGGGCCTTCTTGCCGCCGATCAGCAGCAGGAACTGGTTGCCGGAGTCGGCGAGCGAGTGGACGCCCTCGGCGAGCATCGACGAGGAGCCGCTGAACGCGAACGCCACGAACTTCGATGCCGCGATCGCGAGATTGGCGCCGAGTGCCGCCACGATCGCCCTGGTTCCGCCTGACGCGCTCATGTGTCCGCGTTGTCCCTTCGCCCTCGTACGTCTACGCCGTCCAGGCGTGTGCCCGTCTTTGCCCGTGCTTTGCCGGTGGGTCATTCTTGCAGCCCGGCCGGGCGGCGGCGTGTCAGGTATCCACAGTCCCGGTCATACGATCACGGTGGCGCGGAAGACCGTGCCTGCGCCGGACACTTCGGCCTTCTCGTCGGCCGGGACGAAGACCGACTGGCCGGGGGCGAGTTCGAGCTCGCCCGCCCGGACGGAACCGGCCGTGCAGAGCAGGATCTGCGGGGTGTCCAGGGTGAGGTCGTGCGCGGTGCCGCCCTCCGGGAGGACGTACCGGGAGAGCCGGAACTCGTCGATCGGCGTCTCGTAGACCTCCTCGCCGTCCGGGGAGGCCTCGGGGCGCAGCACGCCCGCGTCGCCGGCCTCGAAGCGGACGACGCGCAGGAGCTCGGGGACGTCGACGTGCTTGGGGGTCAGACCGCAGCGCAGGACGTTGTCCGAGTTGGCCATGATCTCCACGCCCATGCCGCTGAGGTAGGCGTGCGGGATTCCCGCGCCGAGGAACAGGGCCTCGCCGGGCTGCAGGCGGACGTGGTTGAGCAGCATGGCCGCGATGACACCGCGGTCGCCGGGGTAGTGGTGGGCGAGGCCGGCGTAGGGGGCGTGGTCGCCGCCGAGGCGGGTGCAGGCGGCGGTGGCCTCGGCGACCGTGTGGGCCATCTCCTCCGGGTCGGCGGTGAGGACCGCCGTGAGCACCTCACGCAGGGCCGCTTCCTCGGGGTGCGCGCGCAGCAGATCGACGTACGGCTTCAGGGAGTCGACACCGAGACCGTCGAGCAGGTCGGCGGTCCGGAGCGGGTCGCGGAAGCCGCACAGGCCGTCGAACTCGGTGAGCGCGCAGATCAGTTCGGGCTTGTGGTTGGCGTCCTTGTAGTTGCGGTGCGGGGCGTCCAGGGGGACGCCGCGCAGCTCCTCGTCCGCGAATCCCTCCTGCGCCTGCTCCAGGTCGGGATGCACCTGGAGGGACAGGGGCGCTCCGGCGGCGAGGATCTTCAGGAGGAACGGCAGCCGCGGGCCGAACTTCGCGACCGCCCCGGCACCCAGTTCGCGCTCCGGGTCGGTGTCGACGACCTCGACGAGCGTCCCGCGCTCGGTGCGCGAGGGAGCACCCGGGTGTGCGCCCATCCACATCTCCGCCTGCGGTTCGCCGGTCGGCTGGACACCGAGCAGGTGCGGGATGGCGGTGGGGGAACCCCAGGCGTACGGGCGGACGGTGTTGTCGAGGCGGTCCATGTGGTTTCTCTGTCTCCGTTTGTTCGCTGCGCGGCCGGCGCCGTTGCCGGTTCCTGTTCCGGTGGTGGGCGCGGGTCGGTCGACCCGGAGCAAGGTCAGGCCCCGGAAGCGAGCGCCAGGTAAACGGCGGCGAAATCCGTGATGGCGATCAGTTCAGCGAGGGTCTCCAGGTCCCCGCCCTCTTCCGGTTCGAGTTCGCTGATCGGCGTGTCGTGGCCGAGGGCCAGGTCACGGGCGGCGGGGGCGGCGGTGAGGCCGCCGATCGGCCGGTCGCGGAGGAGCACCACGCGCGCGTGCAGCGCGGGCGCCTCCTCCACGCGGTCACGGAAGAAGTCGTCGGGATCGGCGCTGGCCGCGAGGGGGCCGGCCAGCAGTGCGCTGTGCGCGGCGAGTGCCTCGGGAAGTTCGGCGACCACGGCGGGGCGGCCGGCGAGTTCGGCGAGGGCGTCGGCGAAACGACGGCCGGCGGGCCCGGCCGAGTTTCCCTCCGTCCATACGACGGGCAGCGCGTCGGCGAGTTCGGCGGCGAGTGTCTTGGCCGGGTTGCTGTAGGTGGCGATGGCCGGGCCGCAGCGTTCGGCGATGTGGTCCAGGCGGTCGGCGACCTTCTCCAGGGCGTCCGGCGCTGCGCCGATCAGGCCGATGCGGTCGAGAAGCACCAGCAGCGGGGCGAGGAGGGCCCAGAAGACGCCCGAGGAGGACGCGGCGACGGGTTCCTCCTGGTCGTACGGCGCCGTCGCCATCGGTACGAACAGGCCGTGCGCACCGGCCATCGCCTCGGCGAGCGGGGTGCCGGCCGGGGCCACGGCGACGACCGAGCAGCCGCGGCGGTAGGCCTGCTCGGCGAGCAGGGTGAGGCTGGGTTCGGTGCCGTCCGAAGTTGCGATCAGCAGCAGGTCGACGGAACCGGCCCAGCCCGGCAGTTCCCAGCGCAGGGCTCCCGCGGCCGGGGCGACGCCGGTCGGGGCCAAACGGGTGACGGGGCTGCCGGGACCGGCGAGGCTGCCGATGAGGTCGGCGGTGTGGGTGGCGGCGGCTCCCGGGCCCGCGATCAGCACGGCGCGGGGGCGGCCGTCGGGCTTCAGGTCGCCGACTCCGGCCTCGACGGCGTGCCGGGCCGCGGTACGGACGCGGGCGCCGGCCTCGGCCGCGCCGCGCAGGAGGCCTCGGCGGTCGGCCTCGGCGAGGCCTTCTGGGGTGTCGAGCAGCGATTCGTCGAGCATGGGCGGCAGCCTCCGATCGCCGGGGGTCCTGTGCGTGGGGTCGAGCACGGGGGTGGGCGCCGCGTCGTTCGCGCGGCGGCGGCCCTGTTACGCGGGGCGGCGGGCCTCGTCGACGAGCAGGACCGGGATGCCGTCGCGGACGGGGTATGTCAGACCGCAGTCCTGGCCGGTGCAGATCAGCTCGGTGTCCTGCTCCTTGAGGGCGGCGTGGCAGGCCGGGCAGGCGAGGATCTCCAGGAGGCCGGCTTCGAGCGGCATGGGGTGTCCCTTCTGGGCGGGTACGGCTTTGCTGATGTGCTGGTCAGCGTACCGCCGGTGGGGCGGTGCTGGAGGGTCCGGTGGGCTCGGGGGCGGCCCGGGGGGGGCGCCGCCCCCGGGCCCTCGGCCCGTGCCCACCCGGCATCCGGCCCGGTGGGCCGGACACGACCGGGTATCAACCCCGGATGATCGCCAGCGCCTCGTCGCGGATCTCGGTCATCGTCGCCTTGTCCTTCGCCTCCGCGTTCAGGCGGAGCAGGGGTTCCGTGTTGGACGGGCGCACGTTGAACCACCAGTCGGCGGCGGAGACCGTGAGGCCGTCGAGGTCGTCCAGGGTGATGCCCGGGCGGCCTTCGTAGGCGCTGCGGACGGCGGCGAGGCGAGCGGCCTGGTCAGCGACCGTGGAGTTGATCTCGCCGGAGCCGGCGTAGCGGTCGTACTGGGCGACGAGGGCGGACAGGGTGCCGTCCTGGCCGCCGAGGGCGGCGAGGACGTGCAGGGCGGCCAGCATGCCCGTGTCGGCGTTCCAGAAGTCCTTGAAGTAGTAGTGGGCGGAGTGCTCGCCGCCGAAGATCGCGCCGGCCCGGGCCATCTCGGCCTTGATGAAGGAGTGGCCGACGCGGGTGCGGACCGGGGTGCCGCCGTTCTCCTTCACCACCTCCGGGACCGTGCGGGACGTGATCAGGTTGTGGATGACCGTGCCCCGGCCGCCGTTGCGGGCCAGCTCGCGGGCGGCGACCAGCGCGGTGATCGCCGACGGGGAGACCGGGTCGCCGTTCTCGTCCACGACGAAGCAGCGGTCGGCGTCGCCGTCGAAGGCGATGCCCAGGTCGGCGCCCTCCGCCGGGACCCGCTTCTGCAGGTCCACGATGTTGGCCGGGTCGAGCGGGTTGGCCTCGTGGTTCGGGAAGGTGCCGTCCAGTTCGAAGTACATCGGGACGAGGGTCAGGGGCAGGCCGGCGAAGACCGTGGGGACCGTGTGGCCGCCCATGCCGTTACCGGCGTCGACGACGACCTTCAGGTGGCGGATGGAGGTCAGGTCGACGAGGGAGCGCAGATGCGCCGCGTAGTCCTCCAACGTCTCGCGCGCGGTGAGGGTTCCCGGCTCGGCGGCCGGCTCCGGAGCGCCCGACTCCAGCCACCGCTCGGCCAGTTCGCGGATCTGGGCGAGGCCGGTGTCCTGGCCGACGGGGGCGGCGCCCGCGCGGCACATCTTGATGCCGTTGTACTGCGCCGGGTTGTGGGAAGCCGTGAACATCGCGCCCGGGAGGTTCAGCGCGCCCGAGGCGTAGTACAGCTGGTCCGTGGAGCACAGGCCGATCTCGGTGACGTCCACCCCGCGGTCCGCCGCGCCGCGCGCGAAGGCGCGGGACAGGCCGGGGGACGAGGGACGCATGTCGTGGCCCACGACGATCGCCGTCGCGCCCGTCACCTCGGCGAAGGCGGCACCGAAGAGGCCGGCCAGCGACTCGTCCCACTGGTCCGGAACCACTCCGCGTACGTCGTACGCCTTCACGATCTGCGACAGATCAGCAGCCACGGCCAACCCTCCTGAAAGTCCTATGGGTGCCCACAAACTACCCGTCAGGGGCAGGGGGCGGGGGGCGGACACCAGGTGGACTCCCGGGCGCCTTCGAGTCGTAACGCCGCATGGGGGACGGCGGGAGGTGCTGGCGGAGGGCCGAATGCCGGTGAACGGGGCGCAGTTGTCCGGCGGGCGGGGCTCAGTTGTCCGGTGAGCGGAGGACGCGGAGGTGGCCTCGGCGGGCGACCTCCATGGGGTCCACGGTGCGTGCGCCGCCGCCTGCCTGTGCCGCCCGTTCCTGGGGACGGGCCGCCTCGCGCACGGCGTTGGCAAGCGCTTCCAGATCGTCTCCGCTGGGCCGTGCCGGAGCGGAGCCGTCGAGGAGGCGTACGACCTCCCAGCCACGGGGGGCGGTGAGGCGCTCGGAGTGCTCGGCGCACAGGTCGTAGCAGTGGGGTTCGGCGTAGGTGGCGAGCGGGCCGAGGACCGCGGTCGAGTCGGCGTAGACGTACGTCAGCGTCGCGACGGCGGGTCGGCCGCAGGCGGTTCGCGAACAGCGACGTACAGGGCTCACGACGTTGGACGGTACCGCACTCTTGAGCGGGCCGCGACGACTCTCCCCCAGGTCACTCCACCGTGTCGGCCTGTGAGACGCCCCACACGCCTTTCCGAACAGGCCTTGCTGACCTGCGTGGACGGGTCTGCGCGGAGTCTCGGGCGAGGCCGCGTCCGGTCATGAGTCCGTACAAACAACGTCAATTGCCTTGAGTTCACCGGTCTTGGAAGGTTACGGAAACGAGCCAGACCTTGGCCGGATCGGTCATCCGGCGACATGGGTCGGTGGTGGCCGGTTGCCGTTCGGTCAAGGTCCCGGTGCCGCGTGGGGCCGGGCGGGCGGAGCGCGCGGGGACTACGCTTCACCAGTGATGGACAACCGTGTACCGCCCCGTGCCGCCGGCCCCGGGCCCCGCCGCCGTGATCGTCATGGGCGGGGCATGCGGGGACCGATCGCGCCCCCGCAGGTGCCGCTGGCGGCCAGCCGTGCCGAGGTGTTCGCGGACCTGGTGCAGGACTCCGTGGAGCGTCTTGAGCGGCGGTGGCCGCAGCTGGCCGACATCGATTTCCTGGTGCTCGAGGTGCCTCGGCTGGAGGGGCGGAGTACGGAGGCCTGGGACGACGAGGCCGTGCCGCTGGGCGGGATCATCCCCGCGCGTGAGGGGCGGCGGGCTCGGGTCGTGGTGTACCGGCGGCCGGTGGAGATCCGGACCAAGGGGCGCGACGAGCGGGCGGCCTTGGTGCACGAGGTCGTTGTCGAGCAGGTGGCCGAGCTGCTGGGACTGACGCCGGAGACCGTGGATCCCCGGTACGGGGAGGACTAGTGCCGCGGCAGGCAACGTTCGCCCCGTCGCGACGCCCGGCCGCGGCCGGAGCCGCGGACCATGTCGGCCGGCGCCGCGGTCATGTCGCTGCCGGGGCGGGCCCGTTCCTGATCACTTCTGCAGTACCGACAAGTCCTCGTCCGTCCGGGGCACCGACACCAGGCCCCGGTCGTTCGGGAGGGTCTGGATGGTGAAGCCCGGGATGCCGGACTCGGTGGCCGCGAGGGTGCGGGAGGCATAGACCGGGGTGCCGGAGACGGGCTCCACGGTGAGGGCGTAGGTGCCCTTCGAACCCGAGGGGACGGGCGCGCTGATGTCCTGGGTGGTGCCGGACTTGATCGTGTAGGTCTTCGTGACCGGGGTGCCGCCCCCGCTGCCCGCCGATGCGGTGACCTTGACCGTGGCGGTGCCGGTGGGTGCGGTCAGGGAGAGGGTCGTGGTCCTGCCGCTGTTGTCGGCCGCGGTCGCGCGCGTGCCGACGGGGGCCGTGGCGGGGATGAACGCCGTCTCCTGCTTGGCCCCCTTGCCCCGGACCACCCGCAGTGCCGCCACGACCGGGACCGACTGGTCGGTGGGGGTCAGGACCAGGGAGCCCGCCTCGCCGCGGGTGATCTCGCCGAGGTCGGCTGCGGTCGTCATACCGGACTTGACGTGCAGCGTCTCGTTCCCGGCCGGGGTGATCAGGCCGTCGGGCGAGGCCAGGCGGACCTTCAGGTCCGCGTCGGCGTCGCCGGGCGTGAAAGCGATCAGGCGGACGTCGGTGGCGTCCTTCGGGATGCCGGGCAGGACCAGGCTGCCGGCCGGGTCGGCGGCCGCGGCCAGCCAGTCGCCGCCCGTCTTGTCGTCCAGGGCCTGCACCGCCGCGCCGACCCGGCCGCTGCGCACGTTGACGTGCACGGTCAGGTCGGACTGCCGCTCATCGGTGAGGGTGGAGAGCAGGATCGGTTTGCCGGCGTGCGGCGGGATCGCGATGCCGTCCCCCACCGCGGACTTGATGGCGCCGTTCTTGCCGTACAGCTCGATGTCGACGACGGCCGCGGAGTCGTCGGGGTTGGTGAGGTGCACGTAGTCGGTGCGGCCGGCGGCCGTGCTGGTGCCCGGGAACCAGAACTCGGTGTCGGGAGCGGTGCAGTTGACTCCCTGGAGGCCGCGGCCGGAGCCCGCGGCGACCTCGGTGGTCTCCTGGACGGTCCAGCCCGGTGCGAACTTCCCGTCGGCGGTGCCGACCAGCGCGGGCGCGTCGGCACCGGAGGTGTCGCCGGTGACCGGCGTGCCGGGTTCCTTCGGTGTGAGGACCGGCTTGCCGGCCTTCTTCTTGGCGCCCTTGCCCGTCTTGGTGCCGCCCGTGCCGTCCGCCGACTGCTCGGTGGCCGCCTGGAGTTCGGCCTTGCCGCCGCTCGCGGCACCCTTGGTGACGGGCGTGTACGACGTGTACGACGTGTCGGCGATGTCGGACATGCTCGGCGCGGGGCACAGCAGGCTGGTGCGCTCCACGGGCAGCTCGGCGGCCGCCTCGGCGGCGCCCGCACCGGACGCGGACGGGGTGTCCAGCGCGGCGAAGGCGGTGACGGCGGCCAGCGCGGTCGTGCCGGCGATCAGGGACAGGGTCGTGCGGTTCACTGCTGGCTCCCGTCGGGGCGCTCACTGCCGTTGCCGTAGGGCTGCTGGGCCGGGTCGTAGCCCTGCTGGTAGGCCGTCGGGTCGTACGGCATCTGCTCGGCCGTACCGCCGTAGGCGTAGGGGTCGTACTGGCCGGTCTGGTACGGGTCGGGCTGGTACGCCTGCTGGTCGTAGCCGTCGGCCGGGTACTGCCCGGTGCCCTGGTACTGGTCGGTGCCGTAGCCGCCGTACTCGGCGGCCGGGTAGTCCCAGTCGCCGTACGGCTGCTGCTGCGGGACGGCCGCCGGGGCCTCCTGCGGGGGAGGAGGCATGCTGCCGGGGGCGGGCTGCTCCGGGATGGACGGTTCCTCGGCCTGGGCGCGCAGGCGGCGGGCGCGGCGGCCCTCGCCCGCGGTGGCCTGGGCGGGCAGCGGCCGCTCCTCGGGGAGGTCGTCGTCGATGTCACGTCGGCGGCCGGGAAGCGCGAGGACGACGAGGACGACAGCGAGGGCGCCCTGGGCCCACAGCCAGGCGGTGTGGGTGATCGGGGCGTCGTAGGCGACGTCCAGCCTGCCGCCGCCGGAGGGCAGCTGGAAGCCCTGGGCCCAGCCGTCGACCGTGGTGCGGGTGAGCGGCTTGCCGTCCAGGGTGGCCGTCCAGCCGTCGGAGGCGGCGTCGGCCAGGCGCAGGACGCGGCTGCCCGAGCCCGCGGGGACGGTGGCGTGGACCTCCACCGGACCGGCGGCGACGGACTTGGCGGTGCCGGAACCGTCCGCGGACACGATGGTGGCCCGGGAGACCTGCTGGTCGACGCGCCACAGGGCGCTGCCGTCCTGCTGGCTGAGCCGGCTCAGGCCGTGCGTGGCGTCCAGGACGCGGGTGACCTCGCGGGGGGCACCCTTGTGAACGAGGACATAGCGGACCGCGAAGCCGCCGAGCTGGCCGGACTGGTCGGCGCCGGAGCCGGCGACGAGGTTGGCGACGACCTTGTCGAGCTTGGCGTTCTCCCCGTCGGCGGCGGCGAGTTCGGCGTCTCCCATCCGGGCGCCGGAGCCGCGCACGAGGGTGTAGCGCACGCGTGCGGTGGAGTCGCTGTCGAGAATCAGGGTGCGGGCCTGGTCGCGGGTGGCGGCGTCCTCGGCGACGAACGCGGGGACCTGTACCGGGTCGCGGCGCTCCAGCGGGCCGTCGGCGCCGCGGATCATCCAGCCGGCGGCGACGAGCAGCGGGCCCGCGGCCGAGGCGAAGGCGATGAGAGCGGCGACCGGCTGGCGCCAGCCGAAGCTCTGCTCGGCCACGCGCGCGCGTGCCCCGTCGGCGCCGAGCGCGGCGGCGGCCAGCAGGGCGAGGCCGTAGACGAGGGTGGCCGGTCCGGCCCACGTGGAGTGGTTGGACAGGACCGCGAAGACGAGGCCCACCAGGGCGACCGCCCAGGCGGTGCGGATGCCCGACCGGCGCTCGGAGCGCAGGAGTGCGGCCAGGGCGGCGAGGACGATGCCGATGAGCATCAGGCCGTGGACGGTGCCGGGGCCGCCCGGGCTCGCGCCGAGCAGGTCGAGGGCGGAGGCGGCCGAGGCGCCGTACTCCAGGCCCGCCTCCTTGAAGAAACCGGCCGGGAGCAGGGTGAGCGACCAGGGGGCGAGGACCAGCAGCGGGGTGCCGAGCTGGGCGAGGAAGCGCAGGCCGTGGGCGACGAGGTCACCGCGGCGCAGGACCAGCACGCCGAGGCCGAGGACCAGGGCGATGGGCCACACGATCGGCGTGAACGCGGTGGTGATGGTCAGCAGCAACGCGTACGCCCAGGTGGCGCGCCAGCTGCCGCGCGCGCCGGAGGCTCTGGTGAGGCCGCTCGCGGCGCTGCCCGCGCGCGCGATGAGCGGCAGGAGCACGGCGAGCACGGCGGTGCCGATGCGGCCTCCGGCCAGGGCGCCGGTGGCGGCGGGCAGGAAGGCGTAGGCGATGGCCGCCCAGGCGCGCAGCAGGCGGGAGGTGACGAGGGGCCGGGAGGCGAAGTAGGCGGTGAGGCCGGCCAGCGGCACCGAGCAGACCAGCAGGACGGTGACCGCGAGTCCGGTGGAGCCGAACAGGATCGAGGCGAGGGTCGCGACCGCGGCCAGGTAGGGCGGTGCGGACGGGGTGCCGCCGGCGCCGACGGGGTGCCAGCCGTCCAGATAGCGGGACCAGAGATCGCCGGCGGCGGCCGGCGCAGGCAGCAGGGCGCCGCCCGCGAGCGCGCCGCCCCCGAGCAGGGCGCGGCAGGCGGCGAGCGAGACCAGGAGCAGGGCCAGGAAGAGGACCGGGCCGGGCTTGCGGGCGATCCTCTTGAGCCGGGCGAACTGCTCGATCTCCAGGAAATCGGCGTCGTCGCCGCCGGGCCCGGACTCCACGGCACCGTGCCGGCCGGCCGAGGAGGTGTCGCTGTCGGAACCGCCGGAGAAGTTGCCCGCGACCTGTTCCACGGTGGCGCGGACGGTGGCGCCCGGCGGCGGGAAGAGCTGGCGCAGTTCGCCCTTGTCGAGCTGCGAGGGCCCGCGGCGGCGCCGTCCGGCGAGGATCCGCTCGGGCCGCAGCAGGGTGCCCAGCAGGCCGCGGATCTCGTCGACGGCCTGCCCCGGGACCTTGCCGACGAGGTAGGCGACGGTCCTCAGGAGGGTGCCGACGACGAGCCGCAGCAGCACCCAGGGCAGGGCGGCGGCGCGGGTGTTGACGAGGAGGGTGTAGACGGCGCCGGCCTTGTCGACCTTGTGCGGGGAGGCGGCGGTGCGGCCCATGCAGTCGACCGTGCGGCGCTCGCGGGAGGCCGCCTCGGCGTGCCGTACGACCGCCTCGGGGGCAACGAGGACACGGTGGCCGGCCGCGTGGGCGCGCCAGCAGAGGTCTACGTCGTCGCGCATCAGGGGCAGCCGACGGTCGAATCCGCCGAGCTGCTCGAAGACGTCGCGGCGGATGAGCATGCCGGCGGTGGACACGGACAGCACGGTGCGGACGTGATCGTGCTGGCCCTGGTCCTGTTCGCGGCGGTCCAGGCCGGTCCAGCGGCGGCCGGAGTTGGCGATGGAGACGCCGACCTCCAGCAGTTGCCGGCGGTCGTACCAGCCGCGCAGCTTGGGGCCGACGACCGCCACGTCGTCACGGCCGAGTTCGAGTTCGTTCTCGACGACCCGGAGCAGCTGGGCGAGGGCGTCGGGCTCGGGGGCGCAGTCGTCGTGCAGCAGCCACAGCCACTGGACGGGCTCGCCGTGCGGCAGCTCGGGCAGGTCGTAGGTGTCGTCGCGCCACGAGCGCGTGACCGGGTCCCAGCCGCTGGGGCGCCTGAGGTACGGCAGCTCGTCCGGGGTGAGGATGGGGGCCGTGCGGCTCGCCTCCTCGACGGCCTGGCCGAAGCCGGTGCGCCGGGCGAGGTGCAGCACGCGCTCGTCGCCGAGGGCCTCGGTGACCAGCTGGGCGGAGTCGTCCGCGCTGCCGGTGTCGGCCGCCACCGCGTACTGGACGGGGCGCTCCTGGCCGAGCAGCCCGGCGAGCGCGTCGGGCAGCCAGCGGGCGCCGTCGTGTGCGACGAGGACCGCGGTCACCACATGACGCGGGAACTCAGGAGTGGCAGCGTCGTGTTGGGCTGCCGTATGGCTGTGCACGGACATCGAGGTACGGGCCCCGGTTCGATGGACTGCGGTGGACGCCTGTGCCCCGAGGGGACAGCGGGTCGTCTCGGACGAGCGACCACACTATCGGCTGGCCACGACGACGGCCCGCCGCCTGTGGACAACCACTGGCGACGGGCCGTTCGTCACGTATGCGCGGAGGCTTTCCCGCCGTTCGGTAAGACGGCGGTCGGAGAATGATCAGGGGTCGGTCGGACGGCGGTCTTCCTCAGACGGCCGCCTTCTTCAGTCGACGGCGTTCACGTTCGGACAGACCGCCCCAGATGCCGAAGCGCTCGTCGTTGGCGAGGGCGTACTCGAGGCATTCGGAGCGCACCTCGCAGGCGAGACAGACCTTCTTCGCCTCTCTGGTGGAGCCGCCCTTCTCGGGGAAGAAGGACTCGGGGTCGGTCTGGGCGCACAGCGCGCGCTCCTGCCAGCCGAGTTCCTCGTCCGCGTCGTCGACCAGCAGTTGCTGCACCAGCTCGGTCATGTGCGCCCCTCGTCTGTCTTCCACGTCCCCGTGCGTAGCCGTTACCGATTTCGGCTGAACGACACGAGTGAAATTACAAGTGTGCTGCTCCGGGCGAGTCAAGCCGAGATCTGCTATTGGGCCCGTTATTCACTCTGCGGAACCAAGGCCATGCGGAAAGTGTTCAAATCGCCATAAACCTCGACACGCGGGCGAGACCCGAAGAGGCGGCGGACCCCGTACGGATCTCTGTACGAAGAAGGACGCCTCCGCGTTCGATCGCGTTCCGCGAGGCTTGAGCACTCGGATGTGCGCCATGTGTCCTGGGCGCCGAGTGAACAAACCTTTCACCTGACAGATGAACCGGATGAGGTGAACCATGTCCCACATTCCGGGCGCCGAGTTGACAGTGCGAGTGTGAACCGCTGTCCTAGTGGGCATGCTCGCGAACTTGGCGCTCACCTCGACCCGCTCCGCCGGGTCCCTCGGTGCTGCCCCGGTCCGCTGTAGCTGTTGTTGCTGTTCCAGCTGTTGAGCCGACGCGCTCCGGCTGTCGCCGCGTCTCACGACCCGGCCGGTCCCTCCTTCGCAGAACCCCCAGTTCAGGGCACCCCTCTCTTCCGCTCTTACGCCGAGGAATCACAGCACCCGATGAACAGCGACAACGACCTCCAGATCGCCGGCGACATCCTCGAAGTCCCGCACCTGCTCCAGCCGCCGCGCGAGCACCCGGCCACGGTGGCCGAGTACGTGGGCCTCGCCCGCGCCGTCGCCGCCGACCGCTCCCAGTGGGAGCACCTCGTCCGCTACGACGCCACCACCCGCTGGTACCACCGGCTGCGCACCGGCCCCGGCTACGAGGTGTGGCTGCTGTCCTGGGTGCCCGGACAGGGCAGCGGGCTGCACGACCACGGCCGCTCCGCCGGTGTCCTCACCGTCCTGGACGGCACGCTGACCGAGCGCACCGAGCGCGGCACGCGCGCGCTGACGGCCGGCGCGCAGCGGGTGTTCGCGCCGGGGTACGTGCACGAGGTGGTGAACGACGCGCTGGAGCCGGCGGTGAGCCTGCACGTCTACTACCCGGGCCTGACCGAGATGCCGATGCACACCTCCCCGCACTGCGAGGCGCGTACCGAGCCGCCCACGGTGACCGCCTGATCGACGCGTCGACCGCCCGATCGACGCACTGACCGCCTGACGCGTTGTCGTACCCGCCTGCCAGACTTGGGCCCATGCGCATTGTGGTTCTGGCAGGCGGCATCGGTGGTGCCCGTTTCCTGCGCGGTCTGAAGTTGGCCGTGCCGGACGCGGAGATCACGGTGATCGGCAACACCGGCGACGACATCCACCTGTTCGGGCTGAAGGTCTGCCCGGACCTCGACACGGTGATGTACACGCTGGGCGAGGGCATCAACGAGGAGCAGGGCTGGGGGCGGTCCGACGAGACCTTCCACCTCAAGGAGGAACTGGCGGCGTACGGCGTCGGCCCGGAGTGGTTCGGGCTCGGCGACCGGGACTTCGCCACACACATCGTGCGGACCCAGATGCTGGGCGCCGGCTATCCGCTGAGCGCGGTCACCGAGGCACTGTGCGAGCGCTGGAAGCCGGGCGTGAAGCTGATCCCGATGACCGACGACCGCGTGGAGACGCACGTGGCCGTCGAGCTCGACGGAGAGCGCAGGGCGATCCACTTCCAGGAGTACTGGGTGCGGCTGCGCGCCTCGGTCCCGGCCGAGGCGGTCGTGCCGGTCGGCGCCGAGCAGGCCGAGCCCGCGCCGGGGGTCCTGGAGGCCATCGCCGAGGCGGACGTCATCCTCTTTCCGCCGTCCAACCCCATCGTGTCCATCGGCACGATCCTCGCCGTGCCCGGCGTCCGGGAGGCGATCGCGGACGCGGGCGTGCCGGTGGTGGGCCTCTCGCCCATCGTCGGCGACGCGCCGGTGCGCGGGATGGCCGACAAGGTGCTGGCCGCGGTCGGCGTGGAGTCCACGGCCGCGGCGGTCGCCGAGCACTACGGCTCCGGGCTGCTGGACGGCTGGCTGGTCGACACCGTCGACGCGGGCGTGGTCGAGCGGGTCGAGGCGGACGGGATCCGCTGCAGGGCCGTACCGCTGATGATGACCGACGTCGACGCGACCGCGCAGATGGTGCGGGAGGCGCTGGCGCTGGCCGAGGAGGTGCGGGCAGCGTGAGCGAGCAGCGCGCCGAGTACCGGGTCTGGGCCCTGCCCGGCATCCCCGAGGTGCAGCCGGGCGACGATCTGGCCAAGCTGATCGCCGCGGCCGAGCCCGGCCTGGCCGACGGGGACGTGCTGCTCGTCACGTCCAAGATCGTGTCCAAGGCGGAGGGGCGGATCGTCCGGGCGGACGACCGGGAGGCCGCGATCGACGCCGAGACCGTGCGGGTGGTGGCCCGGCGCGGCACGCTGCGCATCGTCGAGAACCGGCAGGGCCTGGTCATGGCCGCCGCCGGGGTCGACGCCTCCAACACCCCTTCCGGGACCGTGCTGTTGCTCCCCGAGGATCCGGACGGCTCCGCGCGCGCGATCCGCGAAGGGCTGCGCGACACCCTCGGCGTCAACGTCGGTGTCGTCGTCACCGACACCTTCGGACGGCCCTGGCGCTCGGGGCTCACGGACGTGGCGATCGGCGCCGCCGGAGTGCAGGTGCTGGACGATCTGCGCGGGGGCACGGACGCGTACGGCAATCCGCTCAGCGCCACCGTCGTCGCCACCGCGGACGAACTGGCCGCCGCTGGCGACCTGGTCAAGGGCAAGGCGGCGGGACGGCCGGTGGCCGTGGTGCGCGGGCTGGCGCATGCCGTGGCCGACGAGCACGGCGCGGGAGCACGGGAGCTGGTGCGCAACGCGCGGGACGACATGTTCCGGCTCGGTACGTCCGAGGCCGTGCGGGAGGCCGTGACCCAGCGCCGTACCGTACGGGCCTTCGCCGACGCCCCCGTGGACCCGGGCGCGGTGCGGCGTGCGGTGGCCGCGGCGGTGACCGCGCCCGCCCCGCACCACACCACGCCCTGGCGGTTCGTGCTGCTGGAGTCGGCGGAGTCGCGGGTACGGCTGCTCGACGCGATGCGGGACGCGTGGATCGCGGACCTGCGCAGGGACGGCAAGAGCGAGGAGTCGATCGCCAAGCGGGTGCGGCGCGGGGACGTGCTGCGCAACGCGCCGTATCTGGTCGTGCCGTGCCTCGTCATGGACGGCTCGCACACCTACGGGGACACCCGGCGGGACGGCGCCGAGCGGGAGATGTTCGTGGTCGCCACGGGCGCGGGCGTGCAGAACCTCCTGGTCGCGCTGGCCGGGGAGCGGCTCGGGTCGGCCTGGGTGTCGTCGACGATGTTCTGCCGGGACGTGGTGCGCGAGGTGCTGGGTCTGCCGGCGGACTGGGACCCGATGGGGGCGGTGGCGGTCGGCCATCCGGCAGCGGAGCCGAAGCCGCGGGCGGAGCGGGATGCGGAGGCGTTCATCGAGGTGCGGTGAGCGTCCCGTACGACCGCTCGGTCTCGCCTAGTCTCGTAGGACAGCGGCCCCCGAGGCACCGCACCCCACCGACAGGACTCACTCGTGGCAGGACGATTCGCTCCGCGGCCCACGCGCACGACCGTGCGCGGCGGGGAGGTCGCCGTACCCGCCGGGGTGCCTCGGCAGGGGGCGGCGGCGCGGGTGCGGAGCTGGGCGCCGGACGGGCCGCTCGACCTCGGACTGGTGCTCGGTCCGCTGCGGCGCGGGCCCGCCGATCCGACGTTCCGGGTCACCCGGGACGGGTCCGTCTGGCGGGCCAGCCGGACACCCGCCGGGCCCGGGACGCTGCGGGTGTACGTCCACGGCGGTGAGGTGCGCGCGCAGGCGTGGGGGCCGGGTGCCGAGTGGCTGCTGGAGCGGCTGCCGGAGATGCTCGGTTCCGCCGATGATCCGGACGCGTTCGTCCCCCGGCACCGGGTGGTGGCGCTGGCGCGGCATCGGCGGCCGGGGTTGCGGCTGACGCGGACCGGGCTGGTGCTGGAGTCGTTGATTCCGTCGGTGCTGGAGCAGAAGGTCACGACCGATGAGGCGTATCGGGCGTGGCGGTTGCTGGTGCGGAGGTTCGGTGAGCCCGCGCCGGGGCCCGCGGGGGCGGGCGAGCGGCCGATGTGGGTGATGCCGGCGCCTCGCGCCTGGGCGCTGATTCCCTCCTGGGAGTGGCATCGGGCCGGGGTGGACGACAAGCGGGCGTCGACGATTCTGCGGGCCGTGCGGGTTGCTGCGCGGCTGGAGCAGGCTGTGGGGATGCCGGCGGTCGAGGCTCAGGCACGGCTGGAGGTCGTGCCGGGGATCGGGCCTTGGACGTCGGCGGAGGCGGTGCAGCGCAGTCACGGTGCGGCGGATGCGGTGACGGTCGGGGATCTGCATCTGCCCGGGATCGTGGGCTGGGCGCTGGCCGGGGATCGGTACGCGGACGATGCGGCGATGCTGCGGCTGCTGGAGCCGTATGCGGGGCAGCGGCATCGGGCGGCTCGGCTGATCCTGCTGAGCGGGAACACGCCTGCGCGCAGGGCGCCGAAGATGCCTCGGGTGGACATCGGGCTGTTGTAAGGGCGTTGCTTCGGTGCTCGGTGCTCGGTGCCTGGTGCTGCGGCTGGGCCGTTGTCGTGTGCCCGGTGCCGCAGCAAGGCGAGTGTGGGCATCGCTCGCCCGCGCCTACGGGGTGCCGCCGCGCCCACCCGTGCCGCCCCGGCGGCGCGACTGCCCGCAGCTACGCGGGAGCGGTCCGCCGCTGCCCGGCGGGCGACACACAACGGCACCACTGCCCGCGGCTGCCCGGCACCGCCATCCGCAGCCCGGCGTCCTGAAGGGGCGCGGGGAACTGCGCGATCGGGCACGGCGTGCCCGCAGGTGAACGGAGCGGCGCCGGCGGGGTCCGGGGGCGCGGCCCCCTGGGCGGTGCCCCCTGCCCACCCGTACGGCTACTGGTCGGAAGAGAAGCGCAGCGCTCCCGCCGGGATGCGGGCGTCGCACCACACGCGGACCCCGTCGCGGAGTTCGTTGTCGGGGCCGACGACCGCACCGTCGCCGATGACCGTGCCGGTGAGCACGGAACGTTCGCCCACTCGGGCTCGGGCGCCGATGAGGGAATCGGTGATGACCGCGCCGGGTTCGATGACGGCGCCGGGGAGGATCGTCGAGCCGAAGACCCGCGCGCCCTCCGCGACGAACGCGCCCTCGCCGACCACCGTGCCGCCCGTCAGCTTCGCGTCCGGCGCGACCGTGGCCGTGGGCAGGATCAGGCGGTCGCCGCAGCGGCCGGGAATCGCGGGAGACGGAGCCCGGCCGAGGACCAGATCGGCCGAGCCACGGACGAAGGCCGCGGGAGTGCCGAGGTCCAGCCAGTACGTCGAGTCGACCATCCCCTGCAGATGGGCTCCGGCCGACAGCAGTTCGGGGAACGTCTCGCGCTCCACCGACACGGGGCGGCCCGCCGGAATCGTGTCGATGACCGAGCGGCGGAAGACGTACGCCCCCGCGTTGATCTGGTCGGTGACGATCTCTTCCGGTGTCTGCGGTTTCTCCAGGAAGGCGAGGACACGGCCCGTCTGGTCGGTGGGGACCAGGCCGTAGGCGCGCGGGTCCGTCACCTTCGTCAGGTGCAGGGAGACGTCCGCGCCCGTCGACTCGTGCGTGTCCACCAGGGCCCTGATGTCCAGGCCCGTCAGGATGTCGCCGTTGAAGATCAGTACCGGGTCGTCGGGGCCGGAGTGGAGACGGGAGGCCACGTTGCGGATGGCGCCGCCGGTGCCGAGGGGCTCCTCCTCGGTGACGTACTCGATGTGCAGGCCGAGGGAGGCTCCGTCGCCGAAGCAGGGCTCGAAGACCTCGGCGAGATAGCTCGTCGCGAGCACGATGTGTTCCACGCCCGCCGCTTTCGCTCTCGCCAGCTGGTGCGTGAGGAACGGCACCCCGGCCGCCCGGACCATGGGCTTGGGTGTGTGCACCGTGAGCGGACGCAGCCGGGTGCCTTTGCCGCCGACCAGGAGGATCGCTTCTGTCACCTGTCGTCTCTGCTTCCTGCCGGGACCGGCCGAACTACTCGTTTCGGCCGGCCAGTGTATGCAGACCGTGCGACGGTGCCCTCGATGGCCGCGCGGTGTCCCGCGAGATCGGCGTCCGGTTTCCCCCAACCGCCCCCCGACGTCCCCCGAGCCGCCCCCACCCGTCCCCCGACGGCGGTGAACGCGCGCTCCTGCCCCGGCGCCCCCGGGCTCTCAGCGCCCCTGGTACTCCGCCGCGCTGGAACGGGCCGTGCCGAGCTTGGCGTAGAGCCGCTTGCCCGGACACGAGGTGCGGAACCCGTCCCGATGGCCTGAGATCACGTTCAGTCGTACGTTCTTCCCCTTTGGGTAGAGATTGCCACCCCCCGACTTCAGATATGTCTTTCCGCGCGGATTGCCGCCGTAGATGCCGAGCTTCCACGCGGTGAGCCGGGCGATGGCCTTCACGGCGGCGCCGGACGGCTTGCTGGAGCTGTAGGTGCCGATCACGGCGATGCCCATGCTGTTGGTGTTGAACCCGAGGGTGTGGGCGCCCATCACAGCCTTCGCCGCGCCCCCGGCCCGGCCCTCGTAGATGCTTCCGCACTTGTCGACGAGGAAGTTGTAGCCGATGTCCCGCCAGCCCATGCTCTTGACGTGGTAGCGGTAGATACTGCGGATGACGGAGGGGGCCTTGGCGCAGGTGTATTTGTTGCCCGAGGTCGTGTGGTGCACGAAGGCCGCCTTGACCTTCTTCGTGTAGACGAACCCGCTCTCCCGCAGTGACTCGTCCGCGCCCCAGCCACGGCGCGTCACGATCCGCGGGCGCGGCCCGATGTGGGGCTTCGTCCGCGGAACGCCCCCTTCCAGGAAGCCCAGTTCCCGCTCGGTGTCCCGCTTGTCCAGTTCGGGGATCTCCAGGGCGCCGAAGGGCGCGAGGTCGGTGTCGGCCGCGTAGGCGGCGACCGTGGCATCCGTCCCGACGCCGGTGCGGGGCGCGCCCGCCACGGGACCCTGGGGCGGTGTCCCGTCCCCCGGGTCCACGAGTTCCAGGCGCAGCCCCGGCGGCAGGGGCGGGCGCAGGACGCCTGCACCGCCGACCCGGACGCCTGCACCGCCGACCCGGACCCCGGCCGCCGGGGCCGGCGCGGAGTCCGCGAGCACCCGTACGTCCACGCCGTCCGAGTCGTCGACCCACAGCGGCGCCGTGGCCCCGCGCACCCGGCCGGAGGAGCGTTCCGCCGTACCCGGGTCGGCGCCGTGGTCCTCGTTGTGCGTCTCGACGTCCTGCCAGCCGGACCACGCCGAGGACCCGACGGAGCGGGTGCGGACCTGGACCCGGCCGCGCAGCTCGGCGTCCGGGTCGGCCCAGACCACACCGACCAGCGAGAAGTGCCGTACGTCGGAGCGGTACAGGCCCTGCTCCGGGGCCACGCCGAGGATGCGCCGGCCGGTGAGCGGGACCAGGGGCAGCGACTGGGTGCTGCCCGGCACCGCGGCCCCGGCCACCCTGCCCGCCACCGCCGTGCCCGTGCCCGCGCGCTCGGGCGCGGGCACAGCGGTCGCGGGCAGGGTCAGCGGGAGCGCGAGGGCGGTCGCACACGTGACGCCGATCGAGGTGGCCCCCATGGAGGAAGCAAGGAATCCACGCATGCCCATGATCCTGGACATAGCCATACAAATTTGTCCATCGATAAACTGACGGACCGTCGGGAACCGTTCCCCCGAACCGGTGGCCCCGGCACTCGGTGCGCGCGCCCGCCCCGGCGTACTCTTGCGCGGGTGAATGCCACCGATCGCACCCCTGCCGACCTGCTGAGTTCCGCGCTCGCCACGGATCCCGGCCGCCCGCTGGTGACCTTCTACGACGACGCCACGGGCGAACGTGTCGAACTCTCCGTGGCCACCTTCGCCAATTGGGTGGCCAAGACCGCCAATCTCCTTCAGGGCGACCTGGCCGCCGGCCCCGGCGACCGGGTCGCTCTGCTGCTGCCCGCGCACTGGCAGACGGCCGTGTGGCTGCTCGCCTGTGCGTCCGTGGGGGCGGTGGCGGACATGGCCGGGGACCCGGCGGCCGCCGACGTCGTCGTCAGCGGGCCGGACTCGCTGGAGGCGGCGCGGGCCTGCCGCGGGGAGCGGGTGGCGCTCGCGCTGCGGCCGCTGGGCGGGCGTTTCCCGCAGGCGCCGGACGGATTCGTCGACTATGCCGTGGAGGTGCCGAGCCAGGGTGACCGGTTCGCACCGTTCGCTCCGGTGGATCCGGAGGAGCCGGCGCTGATCGTCGCGGGCGCCGAGTTCAGCGGGGGCGAGGTGGTCGAGCGGGCCTTGGCGGATGCGCCGTCGCTGGATCTGACGGGCCCCGGGTCCCGTGCGTTGTCGGGGTTGTCGTACGACACCTGGGACGGGTTGAGCGCGGGTCTGTACGGGCCCCTGGCCGTCGGCGGGTCCGTGGTGCTGTGCCGTCATCTCGACCGGCTGGACGAGGAAGGTCTCGCCAAGCGGGTCGAGAGCGAGAAGGTGACCGCTCTGCGCCACTGAGAAGAGGCGGCGCGGCCGCATGGCGGGTGCGGGTGCGTGGCGCTGTTCGCGCAGGTCCCCGCACCCCTGGAGCCGGCTGCCATCACCCGTACGGAGCAGTACAGGGCGCCTTCGCACCCCCTCCCCGCCATCGTCGTAAGAGCAGAGACATGACGCTCGCACGCCATGAGGGGGTCCGCACTGTGACCGACACCGCCCCCCGGCCCCTCGGCCCCGGCCTCGGCTCCTCGGCCACCGGGGAAGGGCTCGTGCGGCGGCGGCGCCGGCGGTGGACCAGGGGCACGGCGCTCTCGGCGGCCGTGTTCGTCGTGGCGGCGGCCGGGGCCGGCTGGGCCGTGTACGCCAAACTGAGCGCCAACATCACCCCCGACGAGGCGGCCGCCGCCGAACTCGCCCGCTACGAGCGGGAGCGGCCCACCGCACTGGTGCGAGGTGCGCAGAACATCCTGCTGATCGGGTCGGACACGCGGGCCGGGGACGGCAACGGGGAGTACGGGCGGGACCTGGGCAGCGAGCGGTCCGACACCACGATCCTGCTGCACCTGGCCGCCGACCGGCGCAGCGCCACCGCCGTCTCGCTGCCCCGGGACCTGATGGTGGACATCCCCGGCTGCCGGCAGGAGGACGGGAGCCGCAGCGAGCCGGTGTTCGCGATGTTCAACCACGCCTTCCAGGTGGGCGGCTCGGCCTGCACCATCCGTACCGTCGAGAAGCTGACGGACGTCCGGATCGACCATCACATGGTGGTCGACTTCAGCGGGTTCAAGGAGATGGTCGACGCCGTCGACGGGGTCCGGGTGTGCCTGAAGGAGCCCATCCAGGACAAGGCCGCCAAACTGAAGCTGCCCGCGGGCCGGGTGACCCTCGACGGGGAGCAGGCGCTCGGGTACGTACGGGCCCGCAAGTCGATCGGCGACGGCAGCGACACCGAGCGGATGGAGCGGCAACAGCGCTTCCTCGGCGCACTGGTCAACAAGGTGCAGAGCAACGACGTCCTGCTGAACCCGGTGAAGCTCTACCCGGTGCTGGACGCGGCGACCTCCTCGCTCACCACCGATCCGGATCTGGCAAGTCTGCGTGGTTTGTACCAGTTGGTGCGTGGTGTGCGTGACATCCCCACCGAACATGTGCAGTTCCTGACGGTGCCCCGGGAGTCGTACGTCTACGACGCCAATCGCGACCAGCTCGTGGAGCCGGAGGCCGAGAGGCTCTTCGCCCGGCTGCGGGCGGACCAACCGGTGGCGGTGGCGCAGGACGCCGCACAGGACATACCCGGCGAAGTCCGGGAGGAGGACGGCGGGAAGGGGCCCTCCCCCGCCCCCACATTCCATGGGAACACCGCCGCCGAGCACGTCTGCGAGTAATGCGCGCACCAAGGCGACGAACCTCTGTCCAGAAAAATGAGGGGGATTGCCCAGTTGTATGAAGGTGGAATTTGTCACCGGCGTCGCATCACGCTGAACTGGGCGGATAGTGTGAGCGATCCGGTGCACCAGACCGAGGCCCGTCCTGGGGTCGTGCGCCGATTCACCGAGACCCGAGCGCCTCGAGGGGGAAGGCGCCGCGTGGCCCCGACGGAGGATTCGGACAACCGTGGACGCGCAAGGCCGTGGGCGGGCGGACAACATCGACCCCGCAGACCAGTGGGTACTCAATCCGAACACCGGCGAATACGAACTGCGACTGAGCCCTTCCGCACCGCAGTCGTCGGTCCCCGGACCCCGGAGACCGAATCCCCGTGACACCGGCGGCGCCGGACGCGGCCGTGGCGGCACGGCGGCACGGGCGACGCGCGAGATGCGGCAGACGCGCGGCGCCGAGGTGCCGCCGCCACGCCGGCGCCGGAGCCCCGAGCCCGAGCCGCCGCAGGGGCGGCGCAGCCGGCGGCCGGCGAAGAAGAAGTCGACGGCCAAGAAGGTGCTGGCGTGGACCGCCGGCGGCACGGCGTTCGTCCTGGTCGCCGTCGGCACGGCCGGCTACCTCTACCTCAAGCACCTCGAGGGCAACGTCACCACGACGGATGTCGGCAGCGCGGGCAAGAGCGGCTTCAGCAAGGACGACGCCTTCAACATCCTGATCATCGGTACCGACAAGCGCACCGGCAAGGGGAACGAGGGGTACGGCGACGCGAACAGCGTCGGGCACGCCGACACCAACATCCTGCTGCACGTGTCCAAGGACCGGACGAACGCGACCGCGTTGAGCATTCCGCGCGACCTGATCGCTGATGTGCCGGACTGCCCGACGAAGCAGCCGGACGGGTCGGAGAAGGTGATCCCCGGCTCCGACGACGTCCGCTTCAACATCAGTCTCGGGCAGGAGGGGCGCGACCCGGGCTGCACCATGCGGACGGTGGGTGAGCTCACCGGCGTCGTGCCCGACCACTTCATGATGGTGGACTTCAACGCGGTGAAGACGCTGACGGCGGCGGTCGGCGGCGTCGACGTGTGTCTCGCGCACGCCGTGAACGACAAGGACTCTCATCTGAAGCTGCCCGCCGGCAAGTCCAAGATCGAGGGCGAGCAGGCGCTGGCGTTCGTGCGCACCCGGCACAGCTGGGGCAATCACGGCGACCTGGACCGCATCAAGGTGCAGCAGCAGTTCATGGGCTCCCTGATGCGCAAGATGTCCTCCAGCGACACCCTCACCAGCCCGACCAAGCTGGTCAGCCTGGCGGAGGCGGCCACCAAGGCGCTGACCGTCGACAAGGGCATCGGTTCGGTGAGCACGCTCAAGGACATAGCGCTGGAGCTGAAGAAGGTGCCGCCGAAGAACATCTCCTTCGTGACGGTGCCCGTGCTCGACAACCCGGCCGACGGCGTCTTCCACAAGACGGTGATCGTCAACCAGAGCACGGCCCCCGAGGTGTTCGACGCGATCAAGAACGATGTGTCCTTCACCGAGGTGAAGAAGAAGGAGAAGGCGGCCAAGGACGCGGCGGCCGCCCGCCTGAAGGGCAGCAAGTCCGCGGCCTCCGAGGTACGGGTGCGGATCTTCAACGGCGGCGCCGAGGGCGGCAGTGCGCAGGACACCCTGCAGTGGCTGCAGACCGAGAAGGGCGTGCTCAAGTCGGAGAACGCGGGCAACGCACCCGCGGAGCTGAGCAGGACCACGCTCGAGTACGCGCCCGACCAGGCGTCCCAGGCGCGCGAACTGGCCTCCCTGATGGGGCTGCCCGGAACCGCGCTCAAGCCCGGCAAGAGCGTGAACAACGCCCAGGGACTGCCCACGATGACCCTGACCCTCGGCAAGGACTTCAAGGGCGCGGGTGTCTCCCTCACCGCTCCGGCCAAGGCGCCGACGGTCGACAAGTCCACGGCGGACAAGGCCCAGTGCGCCAGCTGAGGCCGCCGCACAGCCGGACGGGCCGGTGCTTCTGACCGGACCCGGCCGGCGGGCGGCGGGCGTTCCGGCGCGGCCGGGCCCTTCGCACCTCGCAGGATCCACAACGTCGGCTTCCACGACCACCACCGGGTCGTGGAGGCCGACGGGTCTGCCGTACGTCCGGCAGAGACACGGGGCAACGCCCGTTCCCCGGCACACGGGCGAGAAAGCCGTAACAGCACCGAGTGACGCGCGTCACGCCACTCGAACTTGCCGTCCCCGCGCGCGTGCCGACATGATCACTTGCGCTTGTCCGGCATTCCGCGTTCGCCCGGGAGTCGACCAGATCGCACAGGGAACTCTTACGCGGCTCTTACGTGAAGGCAGAATAGTGGTTGCCTCGATGTGGAGACAGCCGACGATGCCCAGAACGGGTGGGGGAGCGGCTGCCGGCGATGTGGTCTCTCACTCACAGCTCCGGCGAAGACACCGAGCGTTGATGAGTCCACGACAGACAAGGTGAAGTGCGCCTCGTAGGTAACCCAATGAGTCCGTCGTGCGTCTAACTGGGCGCGGGACGGACCCGTTGCACGGCGCACAGGGTGGGGAGGGCAGGGAGTTGGCGCAGAGCGAGGTGCGGGGGGAGGCTCCTGCGGTCGAGGACACGATGTCACTCGCGCGCAAGGCCTCGGGAGCGCAGGACGGGTCCGGCCGGCACGGCGGGGGGCGACGCAGGGGCGGCCCGAAGAACGAACGGCGACGGCGCAGGCGGCGCGCGCTGCGCTGGTCCGCGACGGTGCTCGCGGTGGTGATACTCGGCACGGCGGGAGCCGGCTACCTGTACTACCAGCACCTGAACGGCAACATCCAGAAGGGCCAGCGCAGCAGCGGCGACTCCAAGGCCCGGAGGACCGCGCCGAACGCGGCCGGGCAGACGCCGATGAACATCCTGCTGATCGGCTCCGACAGCCGTAACTCCGCCGAGAACCTGAAGCTCGGCGGCAGCAAGGACAACGTCGGCAATCCGCCGCTGGCCGATGTGCAGATGCTCATCCATCTGTCGGCGGACCGCGAGAGTGCCTCCGTGGTGAGCATTCCTCGTGACACGCGGGTCGACATACCGAAGTGCAAGGACCCCGACACGGGGAAGGCCTATCCGGCGACCAACGACATCATCAACACCACCCTGGCCCGGGGCGGAGCCGGCTGCACGCTGGCCACCTGGGAGAACCTCACCGGGGTCTACATCGACCACTGGATGATGATCGACTTCGCGGGCGTGGTGAGCATGGCGGACGCCATCGGCGGCGTCGATGTCTGCGTGAGACAGAACGTCTGGGACCGCCCGTTGCCCGGTGTGCCCGGCGGCTCCGGCCTCAAGCTGAAGGCCGGCACACGGAACATCAAGCACACGCAGGCCCTCCAGTGGCTGCGCACGCGGCACGCCTGGGGCAGCGACCCGCTGCGCGCGCGGGCCCAGCACATGTACCTGAACTCGATGATCCGCACGCTGAAGTCGCAGAACGCCTTCACCGACACCGGCCGGCTCATGGACCTGGCCGAGGCGGCCACGAAGTCCCTCAAGGTCTCCGAGGAGATCGGCACGGTCAAGAAGCTGTACGACCTGGGCATGCAGCTGAAGAAGGTGCCGACCAACCGCTTCACCATGACGACGATGCCGTGGGTCGAGGACAGCGCGGACAGCAACCACGTCGTGCCGGACGGCGCCAACGCCGACAAGATGTGGCAGATGCTCCGCGACGACGTGGCGTTCGACAAGCACGGCAAGGCATCGGGAACGAAGCAGGTCTCGGACAAGGACGGGGCGACCAAGACTCCTTCGGTCGACGCGGGCCGGCTGGGGGTGCTGGTGCGCAACGCCACCCAGACCTCCACCGAGACCCCGGTCGAGGGCCGGGCGCAGGCGATCAGCCAGGCCCTGGCGCAGAAGGGGTTCAGCAGGGCGACGTTCGACACCTCGGGAACGCTGTCCGAGGAGAAGACGGTCGTGCAGTACCCGAGCGCGGACCTGGAGGGTGACGCGCAGGCCGTGGCGAAGTCGCTGGGGATCCCGATGAGCGCGGTGAAGAAGTCGACCGGCGTCTCGGGGGTCACCGTCGTCGTCGGCGCCGACTGGCGTACCGGGACGACCTATCCGAAGCGGTCGGCACCGAAGGCGGGAGACCTGCCCAGCAACGCCGACGCCCTCAACGGCTCCGAAGCCGACCAGTGCATGGACGTGTACAAGCCCTACCGGTGGTAGTCGGCCGGACATGACCGAGGGGCTCGCCGCACGGTCGCGGCGAGCCCCTCGGTCGTCATGTCCAAAAGCGGCTCTGGATCAGTAGGCCGCGGTCCGCTGGTTGGCGGCGCCGCCCACCGCGTCGATCTCGGCCTGGGCGAACGAGGTCATGCCCTTGTCGTAGACCATGGGCGTGTAGCACTGGCTCTGGCCCTGGGAGATCGTGCACGAGTAGGTGCGGCCGTCGTTGTTGCGGACGACGTAGGCGTGCTGACAGTCGTAGCCCGCGGCCGCGTTGCCGCACGCGCCCTGGGTGTAGTTGAGGGTCAGCCTGGCCCACGCGGTGTGGCACGCGGTGCTGTAGCGCAGCTCGATGGTGCCGTAGGTGACGTGGGCGCTCTTGACGGTCGCCGAGGCCACCGTGGTGGCACCGCTGGCGCAGCCGGTGGCCGACGGGTCGCTGCCGTCATAGGTGTAGGCGTTGGAGACGCCCGTGGCCGCGACCATCGCGAGGCCGAGTCCGCCTGCCACGACGCCGGCACGTGCGAAGTTCCGCATCCTGGAACGCATGTGGTCCCCCTTCTGAACATGCGCGAGTACACCCGCGGACAAGGTCTGCCGCAGGTGTACGTGTGAGAAAGATGTGAGCGCCACATCTGATCATGGACACACCATCTGGTCAACTTCGCGCCAGGAAGGGGGCATTGGGGCGCCACCTAGGTGATCAGAACAAGCCATTCATGATCACTTAATGGCCATTCATGTCTCATGAGGACTATGGAAGGTGCCACGCGCGGGTGCTCGATGGTGAGATCGCCGCCGTTGATCTTCACAAGATGAGAAAGAGACAGACATGAACAAGCGGGCCACTCTGGCCATCGCCGGCGCAGCGGCGATGACGTCCGTACTGGCGTTCTCGGGCACCGCGTCCGCCGACAGCGCGAACGTGGCGTACAACGGGGCCTGCGGCTCCGGCTACTCCGTCGTCAACTGGAAGGACATGCAGTACCGCCTCGGCACCGTCTACTTGACGTACAGCCACGCGACGGGCAAGAACTGCGTCGTCACGATCCAGACGGAGCAGAAGTACGCGAACGAGATGGTCGCGAAGATCAGACGCACGGGCTCGTCCAGCTGGATCGTGGACAAGGGCGACTACCGGTACTACGCCGGGCCCGTCTACGTGAACGCAGCGGGCTCCTGCGTCGACTGGTACGGAAGCTACCTGGGCGGCTACGCCGGCGGGGACGCGACGAACTGCGGCTGACGCGGGCCGGGGCGCCGGCGGAGGCTCAGTTCGAGCTGAGAACCGCCGGCCGCCGCGACGCGACGACCTTCTTCGCCAGGGACCTGGGGCTGGTCAGGAAGCCCCAGCCCCACGACATGTGCATCGTCGCCAGAGCCACCGGGATCTGCAGCCTGGCCTTCAGGGGCAGGCCCTTGCCCGCCGGGACGGAGCCCGCCACGATCGCCGCGAGATAACCGCCGGGGATCACGAGGCCCCACGGCGTGAGGGCCGCGCCCACCACGAGACCCGCCGCGATCGCGCACACCGCCGTCGGCGGGGCGAGGTAGCGCAGGTTGATGGAGCCCTCGTGGTAGCGGGCGACGACATGGCGCCAGCGGCCGTAGTCCTTGTACTGCTTGGCGAGCGCCTTGACGCTCGGCCGCGGCCGGTACGACACCCTCAGCTCCGGCGAGAACCAGATCTGGCCGCCCGCCTCGCGGATGCGGAAGTTCAGTTCCCAGTCCTGGGCCCGGATGAACTCCTCGTTGTAGCCGCCCTGCTGCTCCAGCGCCTCGCGGCGGAACACCCCGAGGTAGACCGTCTCGGCGGGGCCCGCCTCCCCACCGGTGTGGAACGTCGCGTTGCCGACGCCGATCTTCGACGTCATGGCCGCGGCGACCGCGTGCTCCCAGTCGTTCTCGCCCTCGGCGTGCATGATGCCGCCGACGTTCTGCGCGCCGGTCTCCTCCAGGAGCCGTACGGCGGTCGCGATGTAGTTCGGCGAGAGCATGCCGTGGCCGTCGACGCGGACCACGATCGGGTGCCGGGAGGCCTTGATCGCCGCGTTCAGCGCGGCGGGGGTGCGGCCCGTCGGGTTCGGGACGGTGTGCACGCGGGGATCTTCGGCGACCAGCTCGGCGGCGATCTCGTCCGTGCGGTCCGTGGACGGACCGAGGGCGATCACGACCTCCGTCTCGCCGGCGTACTCCTGCGCGAGGATCGCTTGGACGGCCCCGCGCAGATGCCGCTCCTCGTTGAGGACGGGCATGATCACAGAAACGGCGGGGAGCTGCACGTCGGGCTTGGCGTTCATAGGGGGCTCACGTTACCGCGAATGGGGGACACCGGTGCGCGCCGCGGGGCGTGAACGCGGGCTGGAGATCGTATCGGCCTACGGTGTGCACAAATCCCACGTACGGCCGCAGCCCGGAGGTGTCCCGTGCCCAGCCCGCCGAGGTCCCCCGCCCGGCCGCAGCGCCGACCGCAGCCGCCCCGCCGGGTGCCACGGCCTGCCCAGCGGGCCGCGCCGCCCAGGCGCCCCAGGCGGCCACGCTGGGCCATGCGGGCGGTGACCACGCTGTCCGTGGTCGTGCTCGCCTCGGCCGGCATCGGCCACGCGGTCGTCACCAGCCTGGACGCCGGCATCGCCCGGGTCGACGCCTTCAAGGACATGAAGAACCGGCCCCGCGGGGGGCACGGGATGAACCTGCTGATGGTCGGCACCGACGGCCGCGACAAGATCAGCGAACAGGAACGGCGCGCCTACCGGCTGGGCGGGCAGCCGTGCCACTGCACCGACACGATGATGATCGTGCACATCTCGGAGGACCGGGAACGGGCGAGCGTGGTGAGCCTGCCCCGCGACTCCTACGCCGAGGTGCCCGCGCATCTCGACGCGGCCACCGGGCAGCAGCACGGCCCGCACCCCATCAAACTGAACGCGGCCTACGCCGAGGGCGGGCCCCAGCTCACCATCGGCACGGTCGAGAACATGACCCATGTGAAGATCGACCACTACCTGGAGGTCGACTTCACCAGCTTCATGAAGACCGTGGACGTGGTCGGCGGGGTCCGGGTCTGCACGGCGACACCGCTGAAGGACAAGTACACCGGCCTCGACCTCGTGCCCGGCACCCACGCCCTCAACGGCGGGCAGGCGCTGCAGTACGTGCGCGCCCGGCATCTGGACGGGGCGAGCGACCTGGGCCGGATGAAGCGGCAGCAGCGGTTCCTGGCCGCGCTGATCGAGCAGGCCACCTCCTCCGGCGTGCTGCTGAACCCGATGAGGTTCAGGGACGTGACCCGGGCGGTGCTCGGCTCGGTCCGGGCGGACGAGGGCTTCGGCACCGACGAGCTGCTCGACCTCGGCCGGGCGATGCGGAACTTCTCCCCGTCCTCCTCCGAGTTCACCACCGTGCCCATCGGGCAGATGAACTACCCCGTCAAGGCCATCGGCTCGACCGTGAAGTGGGACCAGGCGGCGGCCGGCCGGCTGTTCCAGTCCCTGCGCGACGACAAGCCGCTCGCCGCGGACCGCCCGAAGCGCACCCCGGCACCGATGCCGGTGGAGGTCGCCCCGCAGCAGATCCGGGTCCAGGTGGAGAACGGCACCGGAACGGCCGGGCTCGCCAAGCGGGTCGACGCGGCACTCGCGGCGGCCGGCTTCGCCACCACCCACCAGCCGACCACCGCGGCCGACCACGCGGTCAGGCGCACGGTGATCTCCTACGACCCGCGCTGGGACCGCTCCGCCCGCACCCTGGCCGCGGCCCTGCCCGGCAGCGAACTGCGCGCGGTGCCGGGCCAGGGTCCGCTGCTGAAGGTGACCGCCGGCGCCGACTTCAGGGCCGTGCGCCAGGTGAGGGTCGAGGACCCGGGCAAGCCCGACCAGAGCGTGCTGCGCGGCAACGAAGTGGTCTGCTCCGGCGGTGTGTAGAGGGGACCGGGCTCCGGGCGGCCGGTTCACCGCCGCCCGGAGCCCGGTCCACGGCGATCACTGCCGCAGGGCCTCCAGCGGCTCGATGCGGGCCGCGCGCAGCGCGGGATAGAGACCGGCCAGCAGGCCCACCACGGAGCCGACGAGCGGGGCGGGCAGGACGGTCATCGGGTCCACGATGGCGGTCCAGTGCTGGACCAGGGCGACCGCGACGACCGTGCAGACGCCGATCGCCGTACCGATCAGACCACCGAGCGTGCCCAGGGTGGTGGACTCGGTGAGGAACTGGGCCGCGATGTGCCGCGGGCGGGCGCCCAGCGAACGGCGCAGCCCGATCTCGCCCGTGCGCTCCAGGATCGCCACCAGCGTGGTGTTGGCGATGCCGAGCGCACCGATCACCAGGCAGATCGCGGCCAGCAGCAGGAACAGCCCGGACAGCGACGTGTTCACGGCGTCCCGCAGGGCGTGCGGGTCCGGCGGCGGGGCGGCGTGCAGCAGACGCGGGTGGTCCGGCAGCAGCGCGAGCGGAGCCTGATGAGCGATGAGACGGGCCGCGCCGATCCGGGTGTGGATGATCATCTCGGCCGGCTGGTCGGTCGGCGGCCCGAAGGCCCTGAGCGCCGTGCTGGTGGGCAGCATCGCGCCCATCAGCGCCTCCGGCTTGCGCTGCGCGTCGGAGATGATGCCGACGACCGTGTAAGCGGTGTCGTTGATGAAGACGACGGGCTGGTTGTCCAGCCGGGTGATGCCGAGGACACGCGCGGCGCCGCTGCCGAGCACGCAGACCGGCTCGGCGCGCCGCTGGTGGAAGCGGTTGTAGAGGGTGCCCGCCTGAAGGGTCGGCTGGATCGCCTTCAGCGCACCGGGAGAGGCGGCGAAGACCGTGACTCCGGTGCTGGGGTTGTCGCTCGGCGGCAGCGGCTGTGTGCCGACCCTCGGGTTGTGGAGTGGGGCGCCCCACCACACACCTGCGGCCACCACGCCGCTGAGCCGCTGCATCCGTTCGTCGGAGTCGTCCGGGAAGTGGACCACGGGTGTGTCGTCGGACTTGGGCGTGGCGTCGTCGACCGTCACCGTGGTGGCTCGCAGCACGTTGAAGGACGCGCTGATCTGCCCGGCCGCGGTCGAGGTGAGGCCCAGTACGGCCACGAAGGCGCCCACGCCGAGGACCGTGCCGAGCATGGTCAGCACCGAACGGCCCGGCCGCTGCACCAGGCCGGCCAGGGACTCGGCGAACATGTCCCGGATGAGCAACCGTGACGGTGGTGCCGGCGACGGTTGCCCCTCACGCCTGGTCCGCCCGAGCACGGACCGGAACCGGCCCCCCGTCACGCGGCCGACCGCCGATCGGTGTCGGTGTCGGTGAGGATGCGGCCGTCGCGGATCGTCAGCACCCGCCTGGCCCGTTCGGCCACGGCGGGGTCGTGGGTGATGACCACGACGGTGAGGCCCGCCGCGTGGAGTTCTTCGAGCAGATTCATGACGTGCGCCGAGGTCGCGGAGTCCAGGTTTCCGGTGGGTTCGTCACAGAGGACGAGTTCGGGACGGTTGACCAACGCACGTGCGATGGCGACGCGTTGGCGTTCACCGCCGGACATGGTGGGCGGCAGCGCGTCCAGCCGGTGGCCGAGGCCCACGGTGCGCAGAGCCTGCACCGCCCGGTCGTTGCGGGCCCCGCGTTCCGTCGTGACGTACAGCTGGGCGAGGGCCACGTTCTCCGTGGCCGTGCGGTGCGCCAGAAGATGGAAGGACTGGAAGACGAAACCGACCTTTCGCCCGCGCAGTGCCGTGCGCTCCCGTTCCCGCAGGGCGGAGACGTCGGTGCCGCTGAACTCGTAGCGCCCCGCCGAGGGCCGGTCCAGCATGCCGATCAGATTGAGCAGGGTGGACTTCCCCGAACCCGAGGGGCCGACCACGGCGACGAAGTCGCCGCGTTCGACATCGAGGTCCGTGGGGTGCAGGGCGTGTACCGCGACGGCGCCCGGATACGTCTTGGCGACGCCCCGCAGCCGGATCACGGGCGGCGACGCGGTCGGCTCGCTCACTGGCCGACCACCACACGGTCGCCCGCCGTCAGCCGCTCCGCACCGGCCGGGGTGACCTGCACCCTGCCGTCCGCCGAGACGCCCACGGTGACCCGCACCTTGTGCTGGGAGCCGTCCGCGCGCACCACGGTGACACTGGTACGGGCGTCCGCGCCGGCGTTGATCGCCGCTTCGGGGACGGTGAGCACCGCGCCGGTCGTGGCGGCGGCCGTGATGGTCATCCGCACGTTCTGCCCGTCGAGCCGGTTGTCCCAGGTGCCCGTGCGCGTCACCTGCACCGGCAGATAGGGGATCCCGCCGTTGGCGGGTGCGCCCGAGCCCTGGGCCGACGCGCTGCCGGCGGGGTCGTCGGAGGTCTGGGAGCCGGCCTTGTCGCCGGGGGTGACCAGTGCACCGACCGAGGCCACGGTGCCGGTGGCGTTCACGCCCAGGGACTCCGTGGAGATCCGGATCTTCATGCCCTCCTTGACCAGACCGCCGTAGGAGGGGTCCAGGTACCCGGTGAGCCGCAGACCGCCGGTGGCCAGGGAGACCACCGGCCCGTTCACCTTGTCGCCCACGGCCGTCGGCAGTCCGACGACCCTGACCGGCACCGAGGAGGCGAAGGCCATCTCGGAGGCCGGTACGAACGGCCCGCTCGTGGTCTTGGCCCGGCCGCCCTTCTCGCCGGACTCGTCGGCGTGGCCGGAGCCGGCGCCGCCGGTGACCGGCACCGGGTAGCCCAGACGCCGGTACAGCGCGACGACGGCCTTCTGGGTCGCCGTGCCGAAGGAGCCGTGTGTGTCGCCCCCGTGATAGAGGCCGAGGCCGGTCAGCGCGCTCTGCAGCTGGGCGATGTCGGCGCCGGACTCGCCGGGGAGCATGTCGCGGTAGACCGGGATCCGGCCCGGAAGCACGTACACCGGACGCCCGGAGAACTCCACCAGGGGGCGGGCCGCCTTGACCGTGTCGCCGACGTGCGCGAGCTTGCGGGTGAGCACCGGGGACGAGCCGCCCGGGTTGGTGCCGCCGCCCAGGGCACGGCTGTCCGCCACCGCGGTGGGGGTGACGGACAGGGTGGCACCGCTGGTCACATCGCCGCGCAGCACCACGGTGCGGGCAAGCCGCTCGGAGGTGACGGACGCGGTGATGACGCTGGCCTTGGGGGCACCGGTGTCCGCCGCCACCTGGGCCGGCGACTTCACCAGCATCGCCCCGCCGAGGCCGCCGAGGGACAGCAGCACGGCCGCTGCCGCCACCGCGAGCACGGCGCGCCGGCGACGTGCCAGGGCGGAGGTACGGGCCGGGGTCCCGGGGGCGGGCCCGGCCGTCTTGTCCGGCGGGCCGGGCGGCGCCGGCTCGGCCGTCGCCGGGACCGGCTCCGCGCCCTCGTGGTGCGCGGGCACGGTGCGGGTGGATCCCGGCTCGCTCTGCCGCGAGCCGGCGACCGTGCTCTTCATCAGGTCTGCCATCAGTTCTCTTCCGCTGCGCCTGCTCAGGAACCGGACAGCTTGCCGCCGGCCAGCACGGTCGCGACACGCTTCGACTGCTGCCGCAGCCCGTCCCGGGCCTGCTGCAGTTCTTCCGCGTGCTTCTCGATCTCGGCGTTCTGGTAGGCGCTCTCCACGGCGGACCAGACACCGACGAGGTTGACCTGCTTGGCGCACTGCCAGTCCGCCACGGCGACGGCGATCTCCTGCGATGTCGCCGTCGAGACGTTCCAGCGCTCGTCGCCCGAGGCGTCGAACGTCTTCTTGTAGTTGGTGTACCCCTGGGCGCTCATGCACTTCTTCCAGGCGGTCTGGGCCGCGATGACGCGCGGGTCCAGCTGCGAGTACTCGAAGGAGTGCGCCCGGATCTCCTCGGCCACCGGGGAGTGCCCGGCTCGCTGCTTCTCGTCGCCGCCCGTGAGGGCGCGGTCCGCCTCGGCGACACACCCGCCCTTGGGCAGGGAGATGCCGTGGTAACTGGTGAGGGGCCCCTGCGGGGAACTGGCCGTCAGGACCGTGCGCACCTCCTGCGAGGGAGGAGTGCCCAGGTGCTTCGGCAGGCTGCGGGGGTCGTTCTGCGTCATGTGGAAGCCGAACTCCCGCGCGACCTGCAGGGATTCGGGAACTCCGTAGCGGCGCGAGTTCTTGCTGAAGTTCGGCAGCCGCGCCTCGGTGGGCGTGTACTTCAGTCCGTACCGGCTGACGCAGCGCTGTTCCAGCGTCGTCATCGCGTCGGTCGTCTGCAGCAGGTCGCGCCCCGTCGGCATGTAGGCGTCCACGGGCAGTGCCAGGTCCGCGGTGTCGGTGAGGTGCGGGATCGAGGTGACGCCGGGCACCTTGGACACGGTCGGCTTCGGCGGCTTCTCCCCCTGCGGCGAGGCGTTCGAACAGCCCGCGAGGAGGCCGACGGCGGCGACGGCGCAGATCAGTCCGACGCCTGCCCGGCCAGCGGTAATCGTCATGTGTGGTCTCACGTCAAACGGCCCTCGCTGCCGTTCCGTCGAGGGAACGGCAGCGAGGGAGCGGGGATCAGGCAACCTTGGGGGCGGGCCGGTCAGCCGACGCCGATGCCGACCTGGGTGGAGGCGTTGTTGTTCCAGGTGTAGGAGAGCTGGCCGCCCTCACCGTCGTACGACCAGTCGTAGTTGCCGTTGTAGCCGCTGTTGAACCAGACGGTGCCGCCGCGGTTCTCGTAGTACTCGGACTCCATGGCGGTCGCGTTGTTCTTCACGGCCTGGCCCGAGCCCTGGCCCGAGCCGCTCTTGAAGGTCTGGCCGGCCAGGTTGTAGGTGCTGCCGTCCTTGCCCCAGATCGCACCCGAGCCGTCGTGGACGAAGAACAGGCACAGCGGCTGGTAGTTGCCGCCGCCGAGGACGGAGGCACCGCACCGGCCGGTGGAGTTGCCGGAGGAGTGGTGGTTGGCTGCCTGCGCGGGCATGGCGAGACCGAGCACCGCGGCACCGGTGACGGCGGCGGTGAAGAGCTTGGTCTGGATGCGCACAAGGACTCCCTTGATGTCGTGTTATGTGAATGGCAAACAACCCGAGTTGACGCCGTAGTGGATCACGCTTGTTGATGTTCCGTCAATCTCCATTTCTGTGTGGAGATGCTGCCCTGGACGTGAACAAACTTTGCGCTTGCCATGACAACCGAAGCGTCGGGTCGTGATCTTCCGGCCGGCAAGTCAGAACTTCCGGTCGGTGAAGTGATCAACGGCCGGAACGGGAGACCCACGATGGTTTGCGCGAGAGAATCGCCGGCTCAGCGGCCACCGGCGGCCGGTACGGCGGTCACGAGGCGCACTTCACTTCGCCGGCCGTCTGCTTCGGCACGTCCGGGCCCTTGGCCGAGCCGCCCAGCGGTACACCCGCGCCCTTGAAGTCCTGCCCCAGCGTCAGCACGATCGCCGGCAGCCCCTGCGCGTTGGTCTCGCTCTTGCCCGGCTGGAGAGCCGACGCCGGCAGCCCCATGATGTCCGCCAGTTCACGCGCCTGGTCGGCCTGCCCCGGCGCGTACTTCAGGGTCGTCTTCTTCTGCGTCGTGCCGGCGTTGCCCAGCTGACTGGACTTGGGCACACCCTTGCTGGTCTGCAGCCAGACGAGAACGTCCTGGGCGGAACCGCCGGGCGCGCCCGCGTTGTAGATGTCGACCCGGACGTCGGCGGCGGCGGAGCGGGGGCCCTTGAGCTTGGCGGCCTCCTTCGCCTTGTCCTTCTTGTGCACCTCGGTGAAGGAGACGTCATCGTTCATCATCGAGAAGATCTGCTGGGCGGGCGTCTTGTTCTGGATGACCGTCTTGTGGAACCTGCCGTCGGCGGGGTTGTCCAGGACCGGCAGGGTGACGAAGGTGATGTTCTTCGGCGGCACCTTCTTCAGCTCCATGGCCACGTCCTTGAGCGTGCTGATCCTGCCGATGCCCTTGTCCACCGTGAGCGCCTTGGTCGCCGCCTCGGCCAGGTCCAGCAGCTTGCTCGGATCGGTGAGCGTGTCGTCGGACTTCATCTTGCGGAACAGCGAACTCAGGAACTGCTGCTGGACCTTGATGCGGTCGAGATCGCCGTGGTTGCCCCAGCTGTACCGGGTGCGGACGAAGGCCAGGGCCTGCTCGCCCTCGACCTTCGAGGGTCCGGCGGGTAGGTCCAGGTGCGAGTCCTTGTCCTTCACCGCGTGCGTCAGGCAGACGTCGACGCCGCCCACGGCCGACGTCAGCGTCTTCACCGCGTTGAAGTCGGCCATCATGAAGTGGTCGACCTTGAGGCCGCCGGCGAGCCGCTCGACCGTCCGGACCGTGCAGCCCGGATCGCGGCCCAGCTGACCGAGGCTGGTGTTGAAACGGACACCGCTCGTACCCGGGATGGTCTTGAGGGAGCCGTCCTGCTGCCTGGTGGGACAGTTCGGGATGTCGGCGATCAGGTCCCGGGGGATGCTCAACGCGGTCGCGTTCGTACGGTCCTTGGAGACGTGCAGCAGGATGTTGGTGTCCGCGTGCCCGACGCTGTTCGCGTCGCCGTAGCCGGCGTCGCCCTTGCCCTGGCGCTTGTCGGTACCGATCACCAGGATGCTGAACGCCTTGTCCTTGCTGAACGAGTCACTGGTGGCACCGGCGGTGTCCGTCGTGGTGATGTTGCCGTCGAGGTGCTTGAGATAGAGGTAGACACCGGCGGCGCCGGCGACCAGGACGAACGCCAGGGTGCCGCTGGTCCACAGCAGAATCCTTTTGCCCGTCGACTTCTTCGTCGCCCGCTGCCTGCCGCGCCGACGGCCCGGCGCCGTGGATGCCGGCTCAGCGGCGGGGCGCCGGCGCTGGCCGGGTATCTCCCGGCCGGGCGCGTCGGTGCCGCGGTCCGGTGCGTTGCCGCGGTCCGGTGCGGGCTCCGGAGCGGAGCCGCGGGGCGCGGGCACGGACCGCTCCCCGACGGAAGGGTCCATTCGCAGCTCGTACTCACCCGTCAGCGGGTTCAGCACCCACTGGTCCGAGGGGTCGATCTCGCCGCCCCGCCCAGGGTCTTGTGTGTCCACCGTCGCTTTGCCCTCCGCCGGGGCAACACAACCGGCGCCCCCGAAAACCTCAATGAGTCGAATCGGTGGGCGACCCCGTGGTCCGCCGCACCGGATCGCTCACACTATCCGCACAGTTCAGCGACAGGCGGCGGCGGTGACAAAACCCACGTGCGGACAACCGGGCAATTGCCCAGCATCCGGGGCACGGTAGCCGTGACTTGGTCTCCGCTTTACTCAACTCACCCTGAGAAAAGCGGAGTTGGACTTCGACGTACTCCTTGGAGGGATAAGGAGTGGGCCAAGGGCCGTCCCGTAATCACCTCGGATCAGGCCGCGGCGCATGGTGCGGTGCATCGCAAGGCGGAGCATCACCCGCGCACTGGGCGTACCCGGGTGATGCGACGACGCGGCGAGGTGCCGTGCCAGGCACCGCGGACCCGGGGTGATCCGAACGGCACCCCTAGTCCTCGAAACCCTCCGCCGCACGCTTCTCGCGCAGCTCGCGGATCTCGCGACGGCGAGCCAGGCGGTGCGTGCGGCGGATCTGGGCTTCCTGGTGGCGGCGGCGGTCCCGGTCGGTCTCCGGGAGCACCTGGGGCACCCGGCGCGGCTTGCCGTCGGCGTCCACGGCCGCGAAGACCAGATAGGCCGAGCCGACCTGGGTGGCCGGGGTGGACTCGTTCCAGCGCTCGGCGAGGACCCGGACGCCGATCTCCATCGAGGTCCGGCCGGTCCAGTTGACCTGAGCCTTCACATGGACCAGATCACCCACGCGGACCGGCTCCAGGAAGGCCATCTCGTCCATGGACGCAGTGACGGCGGGACCGCCGGAGTGCCGGCCGGCCACCGCGCCCGCCGCGTCGTCGACCAGTTTCATGATCACCCCGCCGTGCACCGTCCCCAGCAGGTTGGTGTCGTTCTGGCTCATGATGTGGCTGAGCGTGGTGCGGGAAGCGGACGTCGGCTTGCCCGGAATGTCCGGATCCGTGTCCGGGGCCTGGTCTGTCATGGCCCCCACCTTATGCCGAAGTGACATTCGCGGAATTTGTGTCAGATTCGCAACAGCGGCGCTCTGATTTTCCGACACCCCTTGTAAGGCACACGGCTGAGCCCTGCACACTGGGGCGCATGAATGACTGGCCTCAGGGATGGTCCGACGACAACCGCGGCCCGCGCTACGGACGCGGCAGCGGCGGTACGCAGCCGGAAGGCGCCCGCGCGATGCGCCATGTGCAGCGCGGCCAGGCGGTACCGCCCGGGCAGCGCTCGTACGGCAACCCCGGCCCGTCGGCGCCGCCGTACGGCGCCGGGGTTCCGCAGCAGCCGTCGTACGTCGACGGCCAGGGACACGGCGACGACTACGACGACTACGACAGCGGCTACAACACGGGCCACGTCTACGGCGGCGGCCCGGGCGGCCCCGGCGGACCGGAGGGAACGCCCACCCGCGGCCCCCGTCCCGCCCCGAACTGGCGACGGCGCATCAAGTGGACCGCGATCACGCTGGCCAGTGTGCTGATCGTCACCTCGGTGGCGACCTACTTCTGGGCCGACTCCAAGCTGCACCGGGACGTCGACCTCTCCAAGGTCATCGACCGGCCCGAGACCGGCGAGGGCACGAACTACCTGATCGTCGGTTCCGACAGTCGCAAGGGCATGTCGACCGACGACAAGAAGAAGCTGCACACCGGCTCCGCCGAGGGCCAGCGCACCGACTCGATGATGATCCTGCACGTCGGCGACAACGGAGACACGCTGGTCTCGCTGCCGCGCGACTCGGACGTGGAGATACCTTCGTACAAGGGTTCGACGTCCGGGAAGGTCTACCCGGGCCAGGGCCGGCACACGAAGCTGAACGCGGCCTACGCCGAGGACGGCCCGACTCTGCTGGTCCGCACGATCGAGTACAACACCGGCCTGCACATCGACCACTACGTGGAGATCGGCTTCGGCGGCTTCGCGAAGATCGTGGACGCGGTCGGCGGGGTCGAGATCACCATCGACAAGGGCTTCAAGGACAAGGACTCCGGAGCGAACTTCAAGTCGGGCAAGCAGACGCTGAACGGCGAGGAGGCGCTGGCCTTCGTCCGCACGCGCCACGCCTTCGCGGCGCAGGACCTGCAGCGCACGAAGAACCAGCAGAAGTTCCTGTCGGCCCTGGCGCACCAGGTGGCCACCCCGTCGACGGTCCTCAACCCGTTCAAGCTCTACCCGACCATGGGCGCGGGCCTGGACTCGCTGACCGTCGACAAGGACATGAGCCTGTGGGACCTGGCGTCCATGTTCTGGGCGATGAAGGGCGTCAGCGGCGGTGACGGCACCTCGATGAACATGCCGGTCTCCGGCTCCACCGGCGGCAACCTCGTCTGGGACAAGGCGAAGGTGAAGACGCTGGTGAACGAGCTGAAGAACGACCAGAAGGTCACCGTCTCCGGAAACTAGGCGCTCCCCGCGCCGAGCAGTGCCACACGGGGAAGGGCCGGGTGCCCTTCCCCGTCGGCGTCCCCGGGCACGAACTCCGCGCTCAGCCGCCCGCACTCCCGCCGGATCCGTACGACGGTCCCGGCGTCCTGCGAGGTCACGACCAGCCCGACGGTGGCGACCCCGCCGGCCGCGCCGCGCCACCGCTCATCGACCGTGGTCCGGTGCTCCCAGGCCCGCTCACCGGCCTCGGCGTCGCTGAACCCGGCCCGGTCCAGCAGCCCGGCAAGGCCCTCCGGGGTGCGGATGAAGTCCTCGTCCGGGTCGAGGCGCGTCAGGTACGAGGGCGGTACGGCACCGCCGGCCGCGCACGCCCGGCCGAGCGGGTCCCGCCCGGCACCGCGCCGGGCCCTCGCAGCGCGCCGGGCCTCCGCAGTGTCAGGGCGATGCGGCCTCCCCCACTTCCGTCTCGATCATGGCCCAAGACCGCCGCACACCAGTTCAAGGGCACCCACGAAGGGCGCCCTTGAACGCCCTCAGGGGCGGTGGTTCACATCCGGGCGCCCGCCATCGAGCGACACATCTCCGCGCAGCGGCGACACGCCTCGGCACAACGCATCATCTGCTTGTCGTCGGGCATGGCCATACACGCCTCGGCGCACATGTCACAGGCTTTGGCGCACATCGCGCACATCTCGGCCGACATCGGCGAGCGGCGCATCATCATGTCCGCGCACATGCGGGTCATCTCGGAGCAGTCCATGAGCGCGCGCATGATCTGCATCTGGGCCTGGCCGCCCATCTGCATGCAGGAGCTCATGGTCTCCTCGCAGACGGTGTGGCAGGACATGCACGCCTCGACGCAGTCCTGCATCTCCTTGGTCATGGCGCTCATGGTTCCGGGCTGGGTCATGGCTCCTCCTCGGAGCAGGGGGGACCCGGGGGCGGGCCCCGTGTGGTTCCGTCCTACGCCCGCCCGACGCCCGGCGCCATTGGGCGAACGGCAACAATTCGCAGGGTAGGCCGCACATCACGCGATCCGGGGCAGATCACCGGACAGCGCGTCCCAGGTCCATTCGGGGGGTGGATGCGGCAGGGGAATCACCGGACAGCGGCCGCGGACGGTGTGGCAACCGTCACAAGGGGCGGACTTGTTGCGGGTGACCGCGGCCGACATGATCACGACGAGTTGATCACCATCGACCGCACCGATCACTGCGGCTGAGACCACCAGGGGGACAACACCTCATGAGCATCACCAAGAAGCTGGCCACCACCGGGATCGCGCTCGGCCTGGCATCCTGCGGCCTGATCGCCGGCGCCGGTGAGGCGTCCGCCGCGACGGCCTACAACGGCGCGTGCGGCTCGGGATACAGCGTCATCGACTCGATGAAGGTCGGTGGCACGCTGACCGAGGGCGTGACGTATCTGACGTACAACTCGTCGAACGGCTACAACTGCGTGGTCACGATGACGAACACGCCGAGTGACACGGACACGGACTACATCGTGGCGGAGCTCGAGGTCTCGGGCGGTTCGTGGCACACGAACGAGGGCTGGTTCAAGAAGTACGCGGGCCCGGTGTACGTGTACGCGAAGGGCCACTGCATCGACTGGGGCGGCACGGTCTCGGGCGTGAAGGCCTCCAGCAGCGAGATCGAGTGGAACGACCACTGCGGCTGACCAGGCGAACGGGCGTGGCCCGCACCCCTCGGGGGTGCGGGCCACGCCCGTGAACGGCTTCGGCTAGGGAAGGTTCCTGGCCATCACGATCCGCTGGACCTGGTTCGTGCCTTCGTAGATCTGCGTGATCTTGGCGTCGCGCATCATGCGCTCCACCGGGTAGTCACGGGTGTAGCCGTAGCCGCCGAGGAGCTGGACGGCGTCGGTGGTGACCTCCATGGCCACGTCCGAGGCGAAGCACTTGGCGGCCGCGCCCTGGAAGGTGAGGTCCTTGTCGCCGCGCTCGGAGGCGGCCGCGGCCTGGTAGGTCAGGGCGCGGGCGGCGGCGATCTTCATGGCCATGTCGGCGAGCATGAACTGGATGCCCTGGAAGTCGGCGATCGGCTTGCCGAACTGCTTGCGCTCCTGGACGTAGCCCTTGGCGTAGTCGAGGGCGCCCTGGGCGACGCCGAGGGCCTGGGCCGCGATGGTGATGCGGGTGTGGTCCAGGGTCTTCATGGCGGTCGCGAAGCCGGTGCCCTCCTCGCCGATGATGCGGTCGGCAGGGATGCGGACGTTGTCGAAGTAGACCTCGCGGGTCGGGGAGCCCTTGATGCCGAGCTTCTTCTCCGGGGCGCCGAAGGAGACGCCCTCGTCCGACTTCTCGACGACGAAGGCGGAGATGCCCTTGCTGCGCTTGGTCGGGTCGGTCACGGCCATGACCGTGTAGTACTCGGAGACGCCCGCGTTGGTGATCCAGCGCTTCACGCCGTTGAGGACGTAGTGGTCGCCGTCGCGGACCGCCTTGGTCGTCATGCCGCCGGCGTCCGAGCCCGCCTCCGGCTCGGAGAGGCAGTACGAGAACATCGCGTCGCCCTTGGCGAGCGGGGCGAGGTACTTCTTCTTCAGGTCCTCGGACCCGGAGAGGATCACCGGGAGAGAGCCCAGCTTGTTCACCGCGGGGATGAGCGAGGAGGAGACGCAGGCGCGGGCCACCTCCTCGATCACGATGACCGTGGCGAGCGCGTCGGCGCCGGCGCCGCCGTACTCCTCGGGGACGTGCACGGCGTGCAGGTCGCCCGCGACCAGCGCGTCGAGGGCCTCCTGCGGGAAGCGGGCCTCCTCGTCCACCGCTGCGGCGTACGGCGCGATCTTCGCCTCGACCAGCGAGCGGACGGCGTCGCGGAGCATGTCGTGCTCCTCGGACGGGCGGTACAGGTCGAAGTCAGCCGTTCCGGCCACGGTCTCTCACGCTCCAAAGACACAGTGATACTGACGCTAATTACCGTTAAGTAACTCAAATTTTAGAGGGCGGCCCGGAGGACGCCTACGTGAGCTTGGCGACAGCGGGGAAATTGCCCGGTGGACGGCCCGACTATGCTCGGCTCCGCATCACCGACGTACCCGATCTGGAGCACATCCATGAGCCTGAAGATGACCGTGATCGGCACCGGCTACCTCGGCGCCACGCACGCCGCGGCCATGGCCGAACTCGGCTTCGAGGTGCTGGGGCTCGATGTCGTGCCCGAGAAGATCGCGATGCTGGAGCGCGGCGAGACCCCGATGTACGAGCCGGGGCTCGAGGAGCTGCTGCGGAAGCATGTCGCGGGCATCGAGGGGTCCTCGGGCCGGCTGCGGTTCACCCAGGACTGGGCCGAGGTCGGGGCCTTCGGCGACGTGCACTTCGTGTGCGTGAACACCCCGCAGCGGCACGCGGAGTACGCGGCCGACATGTCGTACGTGGACGCCGCGATCGCCTCCCTCGCCCCGCATCTGACCGGCCCCTCCCTGGTCGTCGGCAAATCGACCGTGCCCGTCGGCTCCGCCGACCGCCTCGCCGCCTACCTGGCCGAGCACGCGCCCGCCGGCGCGGACGCCGAGCTGGCCTGGAACCCGGAGTTCCTGCGCGAGGGCTTCGCCGTGCAGGACACCCTGCACCCGGACCGGATCGTGGTGGGGGTGCGCAGCGAGCGCGCCGAGAAGCTGCTGCGGGAGGTGTACGCGACACCGGTGGGTGAGGGCACGCCGTTCGTGGTGACCGACTTCCCCACCGCCGAGCTGGTGAAGACCGCCGCGAACTCCTTCCTCGCGACCAAGATCTCGTTCATCAACGCGATGGCGGAGGTCTGCGAGGCCGGCGGCGGTGATGTGGCGAAGCTGGCGGAGGCCATCGGGCACGACGACCGGATCGGGAAGAAGTTCCTGCGCGCCGGGATCGGGTTCGGCGGTGGCTGTCTGCCCAAGGACATCCGGGCGTTCATGGCGCGCGCCGGTGAGCTGGGCGCGGACCAGGCGCTGACCTTCCTGCGGGAGATCGACTCCATCAACATGCGCCGGCGCGGCCAGATGGTGGAGATGGCCCGCGAGGCGCTCGGCGGCGGCTCCTTCCTCGGCAAGCGGGTCGCGGTCCTCGGCGCCACCTTCAAGCCCGACTCGGACGACGTCCGGGACTCCCCCGCGCTGAACGTGGCCGGCCAGATCCACCTCCAGGGCGGCCAGGTCACCGTGTACGACCCGAAGGGCATGGAGAACGCCCGCAAGGTCTTCCCGACGCTCGGTTACGCCGGCTCGGCGCGGGAGGCGGTCCGGGCGGCGGACGTCGTACTGCATCTGACCGAGTGGCGGGAGTTCCGCGAGCTGGACCCGGCGGCGCTGGGCGAGGTCGCGGCGGCCCGGCTGATCCTGGACGGGCGCAATGCCCTGGATCCGGAGGTGTGGCGGCGGGCCGGCTGGACGTACCGGGCGATGGGCCGCCCGACCGCGTAGCGGTGTCCGGAGAGGAAACCGGACGACGCCGGTTCGGCCGAGGCTCAGTCGGCCGAATCGGCGTCTTCTCGCATTCTGCACCACGGGGCACATACGTGGCCGATGAACCGCCTGTGGTTCACGGCTCCTTCGCCCGGTACCTGCGCATCTTCGCGCGTGCCCCGCACACCTGCATCGAGCACCAGCGGCTCCGTCCGGCGGGGCTGCGGTCGTAGTACGCCCAGTGGCAGGTCTCGGCCGCGCAGGCCTTCAGGCGGGTCCAGGTGCCCGCGACCAGGGCCTCGGCGACGGCGGCGGCGATCCGGGAGAGCAGCGGGCCGGTGTCGGCCGGGGCGAGGGCCGCCGAGCCGTCGCGGTCGTCGACGGCGACGTACAGCGGCGCGTGCGCGAGCAGCTCGCCGAGCGGGGTCACCTCGCTGTGCGGCGGGTGGCCGGCGTGGGCGAGCAGCGCGGCGCGCAGTGACTCGCGCAGCGTGCGGGCGTGCGGCACCTCCTCCTCGGTGAGTCCGAGGCGCGCCCGGCCGTCCGCCGAATCCAGCGAGTCGGCGCCCGACTCGATGTCCAGCGTGTTCACCAGGGACTCGACCAGGGCCAGGCCTCCCGGGGCGGGCGATCTCTCACTCATGCCTGCAAGTTACCTCCCGAATCCGGTTGCAGCGTTACCGCCGATGCGGGAGCATGCAGTAACCGTTACCGGTTACCCGTCTCCAAGGGTAACTCGGACTTCGAGGAGGAAGTCATGGCTCTCGCCAAGCTGGGTGTGGTCGTCCTGGACTGTCCGGACCCGCGCGCGCTCGCCGGTTTCTACGCCGAGGTGCTGGGCGGCAGCGTGGAGGGGGAGGGTGAGTGGGTGGACCTGAAGGTGCCGGGCGGCCAGGACCTCGCCTTCCAGCAGGCACCCGGGTTCACGCCGCCGCAGTGGCCCGCGCCCGACCGGTCGCAGCAGTTCCACCTGGACCTGGTGGCCGAGGACCTGGACGCGGCCGAGAAGGGGGTGCTGGAGCTGGGCGCGAAGCCGCTGGACGCCGAGGACCGCTCGCGCACCTGGCGTGTGTACGCCGACCCCGCGGGGCACCCGTTCTGTATCTGCGCCTGCTGACCCCGATATCTGTGCCTGCTGACCCCGATCTGTCCCTGCCACCCCGGGAGATCCCATGACCGCCGTCGCGCGTCTCCGTGCCGTCGTGCTCGACTGCCCCGACCCGGGTGCACTGGCCGCGTTCTACGCGGCCGTGGCCGGAGGCACCCCGCGGACCGGGGACGAGGACTGGGTGGTGCTGCAGATCCCGGGCGGGCCGCGGCTCGACTTCCAGCGGGCCGAGGGGTACACCCCGCCGGAGTGGCCGCGTGCCGACCGGAACTCGCAGCAGTTCCACCTCGACTTCGATGCGGGTTCGACCTGGGCGGAGGTCGACGCGGCCCACGAGAAGGTGCTCGCGCTGGGCGCCCGCCCGCTGGACCTGGAGGACCGCGAGAAGAAGGACTTCCAGGTGTACGCCGACCCGGCCGGGCATCCGTTCTGTCTGTGCCGGATCGAGGAGCCGTAGGAAGTAGCCGCAGGAACTGGCCGCAGGAAGTCCGGGACCTGGGGGATGTCGTTTGGATCACCCCGGGTCCGAGGTGATCCAAGCGACACCCCCTAGCCGTCCAGCTCCGCGATACGGGCCGTCGAGGGCTCCCGGCGGTGCTCGGCGGCGCGGGCCGTGAAGTCTGCGCTGCGGAGCACCCGCTGGACGTTTCCCCAGGTCAGCAGCGACAGATCCGACTCGGACCAGCCGCGGCGGAGCAGTTCGGCGATCAGGTGGGGATAGCGGGAGGCATCGCCCAGGCCGCGGGGGTGCGGGGCACCGGAGTCGAAGGTGCCGGACAGCCCGACGCTCCGGGGTCCGGCGACCGCGTGGACATGGTCGAGATGGTCGGCGACGTCCCGGACGGTGGGGCCGGTCTGCTCGGCGGTCAGCGGCACCATGCACAGGCCGCCGGCCGCGCCCAGCTCGGTGAGCAGGTCGTCGGGCAGGTTGGCCGGGTGCGGGCGCAGCGCCCGGGCGGCGGATCGGGTGCACAGCACCGGGGTCCTGGAGAGGGCGGTCGCCCGGCTGACGGTGGCATCGGAGGCACCGGAGAGGTCCGCGAGGACACCGAGGCGGTTCATCTCACGGACGACCTCCTCGCCGAACCGGGTCAGCCCAGCCTCGCTCGCCCAGGTGGTGCCCGCCAGGGTGAGGACGCGCAGGCCGAGCGCGTGCAGGATGCGCAGGATGCCCAGGGAGTCGTCGAGCGCGGCCGCGCCGGCCGGCCCCAGCACGATGGCGACCCGGCCGCAGTGGCGGGCGTCGATGACCTGTCCGGCGGTGCGCACCAGGCGCAGTCCCTGCGGATGCGAGGCGGTCACCGAGTGGGCGAGCTCCAGCTGCTCCAGGGTCGCGCCCACCGCGCGGTCCCCGGCGAGCCCCTCGGGCAGGTGCAGCGACCAGAACAGAGCGCCCACACGGCCCGCGCGCATCCGGGGCACATCGGTGTCGACGGCCATTTCGCCCAGCTCCAGGTCGTACCAGGGCAGATGGCGCAGGGCCCACGGCAGGCCGCTGTGGCCGTCGGCGACGGGATGGCGGGCCAGCACGGAGTGCGCCTGCTGAAGAGTCTCGTCGGCCGGATCGTACGGCTCTTCGGCGAAGGGGTCGTCCGGCAGGCCGTCGTCCGCGCAGACCTCGGTCGTGGCAGGGATGTCGTCCTGGAGGTCGGCCATGGCGGGCTCCGTACGTCGTCGTGAGCTACGTCGGTCGTGAGCCGCGTCGCGACGTCGGCGTACGGCCACGTTCGCACGGGGCGCGGGGATCCTCCTGGTGAGCAGGGCGTTCGGGGGTACGGCGCCGCAGGCCTTCCCGGCCGCCCGGAGCACCTCGGGCGGTGCCTGACACAGGTGGGCGGGGCCGACGGCCGAAACCGGCTGCCCCGCCCTCGTGGATCAGCCGTCGAGCGACTCGATGGTCGCGTTGGACGGGGCGCGCGTGGTCTGCAGGTCGCGGGCCACGTCTTCCGCCGCGCCCAGCACCCGTACCGCGTTCTGCCAGGTCAGCTTGGCCAGGTCGGCCCGGGACCAGCCGCGGTCGAGCAGTTCGGCGATCAGGTTCGGGTAGCCGGAGACATCGCTGAGGCCGTCCGGGGTGAACGCGGTGCCGTCGTAGTCGCCACCGATGCCGAGGTGGTCGATGCCTGCCACCGCGCGCATGTGGTCGAGGTGGTCCGCGACCGTGGACACCGTGGCGACCGGGCGCGGGTTCCGCTCCTCGAAGGCGCGGTGGATCTTCATCGCCTCGGGCGTGGTCTCGAGGTGGTGGAAGCCGTTCGCGCGCATGTTCTCGTCGGCCGCGGCCGTCCAGTCGACCGCCGCCTGGAGCACGAACTTCGGCACGAACGTCACCATCGCCATGCCGCCGTTGCCGGACAGCCGTTCCAGGACGTCGTCCGGGATGTTGCGCGGGTGGTTGCAGACCGCGAGGGCGGAGGAGTGCGAGAAGATCACCGGCGCGGACGAGGCGTCCAGCGCGTCCCGCATGGTCGTCGCCGCCACGTGGGAGAGGTCCACGAGCATGCCGAGCCGGTTCATCTCGCCGACGACCTCGCGGCCGAAGGCGGACAGGCCGCCGACGTTCGGCTCGTCGGTCGCCGAGTCCGCCCAGTCCACGTTGTCGTTGTGGGTGAGCGTCATGTAGCGCACGCCGAGCGCGTACAGACCCCGGAGCGTGCCCAGGGAGTTCGCGATGGAGTGGCCGCCCTCGGCACCCATGAGGGAGGCGATACGGCCGTCCGCGCGGGCCGCCTCCATGTCGGCCGCCGTCAGGGCGGGGGCCAGCTGTGCGGGGTAGCGGGCCAGCATCTGCCGTACGCCGTCGATCTGCTCCAGCGTCGCCGGGACCGGGTCCGGCCGGTCGGAGGGGACGTACACCGACCAGTACTGGGCGCCGACCCCGCCCTCGCGCAGCCGCGGGAGGTCGGTGTGCAGGCTGGCGTTCTGGGGGGCGGCGAGGTCGAGGGCGTCGAGGTCGTAACGGACCTGCTTGCGCAGCGCGTACGGCAGGTCGTTGTGCCCGTCGACGACGGGGAACTCGCGCAGCAGTGCGCGGGCTTCGTCCAGCGAGGTCACGGGCCTCACTTCCCGAAGCCGAAGCCGCCGGTGCTCTCGACCTTGGCGCGCAGCCGCTTGCCCTTCTCGATGGCCTGGTCGCCCAGGTCCTGCTGGAAGTCGCGCATCTTCTGCAGCAGGTCCTCGTCGTGCGCGGCGAGCATGCGGGCCGCGAGGAGACCGGCGTTGCGGGCGCCGGCGACGGAGACGGTGGCGACCGGGACACCGGCCGGCATCTGCACGATCGAGAGCAGGGAGTCCATGCCGTCGAGGTACTTCAGCGGCACGGGCACGCCGATGACCGGCAGCGGGGTGACCGAGGCGAGCATGCCCGGCAGGTGGGCGGCGCCCCCGGCCCCGGCGATGATCACCTTCAGACCGCGGTCGGCGGCCTGCTCGCCGTACGTGATCATCTCGCGCGGCATGCGGTGCGCGGAGACGACGTCGACCTCGTACGCGATCTCGAACTCGTCCAGGGCCTTGGCGGCGGCCTCCATGACGGGCCAGTCGGAGTCCGACCCCATGACGATGCCAACAACAGGGCTCATTCGGTGATCGTGCCTCTCAGGTAGCCGGCAGCGTGACGGGCGCGCTCCAGCACGTCGTCCAGGTCGTCGCCGTAGGTGTTGACGTGTCCGACCTTGCGGCCGGGCTTCACGTCCTTGCCATACATGTGGATCTTGAGCTTGGGGTCGCGGGCCATGCAGTGCAAGTAGGCGGAGTACATGTCCGGGTAGTCGCCGCCCAGGACGTTGGCCATGACCGTCCACCGGGCGCGCGGGCGCGGGTCGCCGAGCGGGAGGTCGAGGACCGCGCGGACGTGGTTGGCGAACTGGGAGGTGATCGCGCCGTCCTGGGTCCAGTGACCCGAGTTGTGCGGGCGCATCGCCAGCTCGTTGACGAGTATGCGGCCGTCGCGGGTCTGGAACAGCTCCACGGCGAGATGGCCGACGACGCCGAGTTCCTTGGCGATGGTCAGGGCCATCTCCTCGGCCCCGAGCGCGAGCTCCTCGTCCAGACCGGGAGCGGGCGCGATCACGGTGTCACAGACGCCGCCCACCTGCCGGGACTCGACCACCGGGTAGGCGACGGCCTGGCCGTGCGGGGAACGTACGACGTTGGCGGCCAGCTCGCGGACGTAGTCGACCTTCTCCTCGGCGAGGACCGGGACACCGGCCCGGAACGGGTCGGTGGCCTCCTCTGCGGTCTCCACGACCCACACGCCCTTGCCGTCGTAGCCGCCGCGGACGGTCTTGAGGACGACCGGGAAGCCGTCCCCCTCGGCCGCGAACCGGACCACGTCCTCCGGGTCGGTCACGATCCGGTGCCGCGGGCACGGCACGCCGATCGCATCGAGCCTGGCGCGCATCACACCCTTGTCCTGGGCGTGCACCAGCGCGTCGGGTCCGGGGCGCACGGGGATGCCGTCCGCCTCCAGGGCCCTGAGGTGCTCGGTGGGTACATGTTCGTGATCGAAGGTGATCACATCGCAACCGCGCGCGAACTCACGCAGCGTGTCCAGGTCGCGATGGTCGCCGATGACGACATCGCTCACCACCTGCGCCGCAGAATCCTGAGGGGTGTCACTGAGGAGCTTGAACCTGATGCCCAACGGGATGCCCGCTTCGTGCGTCATACGCGCGAGCTGCCCCCCGCCGACCATGCCGACTACCGGGAACGTCACCCCCCCAGCGTATCGGCCACACCGGCCGGGCCGAATCGCGTCCCTCTCACCCCCTCTTACCCGGGGCTTTCCCGGCTCTTTCCGACCCGTTCCCAAGCTGTGGCCTGGTCGGCAGGCGTCGGCCTGGCCGCGTGGATAGCATGGCTGGGTTGACGAAACCTACCGACGGGAGCTGCACAGCCATGGAACCTCGTTCCTCGGGGCTGCAACGGCTCGTACGCGAGGTGGCCAAGTTCGGCGCCGTCGGCGGGGCCGGCGTCCTTGTCAATCTCGGCGTGTTCAACCTGGTCCGGCATGTTTCCGAGCTGCCGGTGGTGCGCGCCAGCATCATCGCGACCGTCGTCGCGATCGCCTTCAACTACGTCGGCTTCCGTTACTGGACGTACCGGGACCGCGACAAGAACGGCCGCACCAAGGAACTCACCCTGTTCCTGATCTTCAGCGCGATCGGCCTGGTGATCGAGAACGGCGTGCTGTACCTGGCCACCTACGGCTTCGGCTGGGACAGCCCGCTGCAGAGCAACGTGTCCAAGTTCGTCGGCATCGGCGTCGCCACCCTGTTCCGGTTCTGGTCCTACCGCACCTGGGTGTTCCGGGCGATGCCGGCCCGGGAGGCCGTGGCGGGTGCGGAATCGATCCTGGAGCAGGAGTCGAAGAAGCCCACGCCGAAGCAGCGCGTCCCGTAGGAACCTGCCGGACGGGGCCTGGGTCCTGTCGGCCTAGCGGACGGTCGGCCGGTCCTCGTCGTCCAGCTTGTGGGCCGCCGGGGGTGTGCGGGACAGGAAGAGACCGAAGACCGGCGGCAGTGACTGGAGCAGCTCCAGACGGCCGCCGTCGGCCTCCGCGAGGTCCCGTGCGACGGCCAGCCCGATGCCGGTCGAGTTGCGCCCGCTGATCGTGCGCTCGAAGATCCGGGCGCCCAGGTCGGCCGGGACGCCCGGCCCCTCGTCCGTGACCTCGATCACGGCCTGGTTGCCGGTGACCCGGGTGCGCAGGGCGACCGTGCCGCCGCCGTGCATGAGTGAGTTCTCGATCAGCGCGGCCAGCACCTGTGCGACCGCGCCGGGCGTACCGACGGCCTGCAGATGCCGTTTGCCGGAGCTGACGATGGCCCGGCCGACGCTGCGGTAGGCGGGCCGCCACTCGGCGAGCTGCTGCTGGATGACCTCGTCCAGGTCGAAGGAGACGGCGGAGCCGGTGCGCGGGTCCCGCGAGTTGGTCAGCAGCCGTTCCACCACGTCCGTCAGCCGCTCCACCTGCGTGAGCGCCACGTTCGCCTCCTCCTTCACCGTGTCCGGGTCGTCGGTGAGGGTGATCTCCTCCAGCCTCATGGACAGCGCGGCGAGGGGCGTACGGAGCTGGTGGGAGGCGTCGGCGGCGAGGCGCCGTTCCGCCGTGAGCATCCGGCCGATGCGTTCGGCGGAGGAGTCGAGCACATCGGCGACCCGGTCCAGCTCGGGGACGCCGTAGCGCTTGTGCCGGGGGCGCGGGTCGCCCGAGCCGAGGCGCTCGGCGGTCTCGGCGAGATCGGTCAGCGGGGAGGCGAGCCGGTTGGCCTGGCGTACGGCGAGCAGCACGGCGGCGACCACCGCCAGCAGCGCCACCAGCCCGATGATCAGCAGGGTCCGGCCGACCTCGCGGGTCACCGCGGAGCGGGGCTCCTCGACGGTGACCGTCTCACCCTCCTCGCCCCGCTGCGTGGAGCGGATGACGTCGCCCTCGGGCTTGGTGCCGATCTCGATCGGCGGCCGGCCCGGGACCCGGATCTCCGCGTACTGGTCCTTGCTGACCGGATTGCGCAGGACGTCGGCGTTGACGTTCTCCTCGGCGAGGATGCGGCTGTCGATGATGCTGGCCAGCCGCACCGCCTCGGACTCCACCCGCTCCTGGGCACTGTTGCTGATCGTCCGTGTCTCGACGATCACCAGGGAGACACCGAAGACGGCGATCACCACGAGCACGACGGCGAGGGTGGACTGGATGAGACGTCGGCGCATGTTCCGTCACCCGCAGTGATCGCTGGACCCCTGGTGGGGGTTCAGCTCTTCTCGAAGCGGAAGCCGACGCCGCGTACCGTCGCGATGTACCGGGGGTTCGCCGCGTCGTCGCCCAGCTTCTTGCGCAGCCAGGAGATGTGCATGTCCAGCGTCTTGGTCGAGGACCACCACGTGGTGTCCCAGACCTCGCGCATCAGCTGGTCGCGCGTCACGACCCGGCCGGCGTCCCGCACCAGGACCCGCAGCAGATCGAACTCCTTCGCCGTGAGCTGGAGTTCCTCGTCACCCATCCAGGCGCGGTGCGACTCGACGTCGATCCGCACGCCGTGCGTGGCCGGCGGCTGCTGCGGTTCCGCTGCGCCGCGGCGCAGCAGGGCCCGTACCCGGGCGAGCAGTTCGGCGAGGCGGAAGGGCTTGGTGACGTAGTCGTCGGCGCCCGCGTCCAGGCCGACGACGGTGTCCACCTCGTCGGCACGCGCGGTCAGGATGAGGATCGGCACGGTGTGGCCGTCGGCGCGCAGCCGGCGGGCGACCTCCAGGCCGTCCATGCCGGGCAGGCCCAGGTCCAGCACGACCAGATCGACACCGCCCTGCATGCCGGCGTCGAGCGCACTGGGTCCGTCCTCGCGCACCTCGACCTCGTAACCTTCCCGGCGCAGGGCGCGGGCCAGCGGCTCCGAGATGGACGCATCGTCCTCGGCGAGCAGTACACGGGTCATGAGGTGATGGTAGACCGCCCGCGAGCAGTGCTGGGGTGTGATCGGTTCCAGGAGTTCTTACCTTCGCGGGCCGGTGGTACGAACCATTGCCCCGGAGGTGCGATGGTAGGGGGGACCTTCGATCCAGACGCCGCGGTTCCCCCGACACCTGTGATCCGTGTCTCAAGTCCTTCCATATCCGGCACTGTCCTGCCGTATGGTGACCTGAACGCCTGTAGCACACTGGGGACCTTTGGCGGGCACTTGACGCTGAAGGTCTCTTTTGTGTGCGGGCTGGTGAAGACCAGCCTCGAAAGGAATGACCTCTGGCCGGGCTCCGGACGCACTGACGCGTCACGGGGCGTGGATCCCGGTGGTCGCCGTCCGCCGCTCCGCGATCCGGAACGGACTCCCCCTGGGCGTGGGGGTGGACGACCGACCCTGCCGGTGCCGGCCGCACCCCCACCGGGCGCGCAGCGCTCCAACGCGCGTCCCGACCAGCAAGGAACGACCATGGCGTCCAGCCTGACGAAGGACTCGGTCCGACCGGGCACCCCCGGTTCCGAGAAGACCTTCTTCGGCCACCCCCGCGGACTGGCCACTCTCTTCATGACCGAGATGTGGGAGCGGTTCTCCTACTACGGCATGAGGGCCCTGCTCCCGCTGTACCTGGTGGCCCCGGGCGGCCTGCATCTGAACGCGGGCACGGCGACCGCGATCTACTCGGTGTACGTGTCGCTCGTGTACCTGCTCGCCCTGCCCGGCGGCTGGTTCGCGGACCGCGTCCTCGGCCCCCGCAAGACCGTTGCCGTCTCCGGCCTGATCATCATGCTCGGCCATCTGTGCCTGGCACTGCCGGTCACGGCCAGCTTCTTCGTCGGCCTCGGCCTCGTCGCCATAGGCTCGGGTCTGCTCAAGGCCAACATCTCCACGATGGTCGGTCACCTCTACAAGGGCGCGGACGACCCGCGCCGTGACGGTGGCTTCACGCTCTTCTACATCGGCATCAACCTGGGTGCCTTCGCCGCGCCGCTGATCATCGGCACCGTCGGTGAGAACTACAACTGGCACCTCGGCTTCGCGCTGGCCGCGCTCGGCATGGCGCTGGGTCTGGCCCAGTACCTGCTCGGCAGCCGCCACCTGAGCGAGAAGAGCAGCGTCGTTCCCACGCCGCTGTCCGCCGAGGAGAAGTCCGCCACCCTGCGCAAGGGCCTGACCTGGCTGGCGATCGCCGCGGTCTTCTACGGTGCCGTCAGCTTCTCCGGCCACTTCACCCTGAACTGGGCGCTGATCCCGCTGACCATCATCGGTCTGCTCGTGCCGATCGTGGTCATCGGCCGCATCCGCCGGGACAAGGACCTGGACACGGCCGAGCGTTCGAAGGTATCGGCGTACATCTGGTTCTTCGTCGCCGCCGCCGTCTTCTGGATGATCTACGACCAGGGTGGTTCGACCCTGTCGATCTTCGCCAGCGAGTCCGCGGAGAACAGCGTCTTCGGCTGGAAGTTCCCGGTCTCCTGGTACCAGTCGGTGAACCCGGTCATGATCATGGCCCTGGCGCCCGTCTTCGCCTGGGCATGGCTGTGGCTGAACCGGCGCGGCAAGGAGCCGAGCACGATCGTGAAGTTCGCCTCCGGCCTGGTGCTGGTCGGTGCGTCCTTCTTCCTCTTCCTCGCTCCGCTGTCGATCGCCGAGGGCGGTCACAAGGCCGCGGCGATGTGGCTGGTCGCGATCTACTTCGTCCAGACGATCGGTGAGCTGACGCTGTCGCCGGTGGGTCTGTCCGTGACGACGAAGATGGCGCCGAAGAAGTACGCCTCGCAGATGATGGGCGTCTGGTTCCTCGCGGTCACCGCGGGCGACTCGGTCACCGCGCTGCTGTCCAACCCGGCCATTGGCGGTGTCAACCTCGACAAGATGGGCTTCGTCGTCCTGGAGGCCATACTCGCCGTGATCGCCGGCGTCGCGGTGTGGATGTACCGCAACAAGGTCAAGGCGCTCATGGGCAGCGTCAACTGACGCTGCCGCGCCGGAGAAGGGCCACCGCATCCCTGACGATGCGGTGGCCCTTTTCCTGTGTCCGGGAACTGCCGCGGTCCGGGAACTACCGCGTCCTGCGCTTCGGCATGAACGTGAACACCGCGCCGCCCAGCAGGATCGCCGTGCCCGCCACCAGGCCCAGCGCCTTGAGGGCGCCGTGGTCTCCGGAACCGGTCTCGGCGAGGCCGCCCGCGCCACTGCTGCTGCCGCCCGAGGACGACGATCCCCCGGAGCTCGACGTGCCGCCCGAGGCACCGCCCGGCTGCTGGGCGGTGTCCAGGGTGAGGGAGACCTCCGTCCTGGTCGGCGTGCAGGTCGTGGTCGTACCCAGGGCCTTGATGGTGAGGACCCCCGGGGCCAGGGTCGAACTGCCGCTCGCGCCCGGCTTGTAGGTGCCGGTGAGGTCGGGGATCTCGATCGGTTCGCCGGACTTGATGGCGTCGGCGTTCGTCGGTCCCTCCACGTGCACGGTGCCCTTGTCCGCGCCGCCCAGCACCACCTCCATCGACGGTTTCACGGAGTCCTTCGGGATGTCGGCGGGGCTGTCCATCACCGACTTCTTGAACTGCACGGTGAGGTCGTAACTCCCGCCGTTCTTCTTGGCGTTGATCTGCACCGGAGAGGTCGCGTTCTTGTCGCCGATCGGCGTCTTGCAGGCGTAGGGGACCTGGACCTCCTTGCCCGTGAAGTCGGTCTGGCCGGTGCCCCCGGTCGCCGTCGGGGTCGCGGTGTCCGACGGCGTCGTCGACTGGGTGGGCGTCGTCGACGAGGTCGGTGTCGTCGACTGGCTCGGCGTCCCGCTGGAGGTGCCCCCGCCGCCCGGCGTCACCTGGATCGTCGCCGCCTTCTGCACGGTCTCCTTCGGCGCGCACTTGGTGTCCGTCGACATCGCGTTGACCGTGTACGCGTCCGGTGTCAGCGTCACCTCACCGGCCGTCGTCAGCTTCAGGCTGCCCTTCATGTCGGACAGCACCATGTCGCCGCCCTTGGGGATCGCCGGGTTCTCCCGCGGGCCCTGCATGGCGATGTCACCGGTCTGCGCCCCGGCCGCCTTGAGCACCCCGGACGGCTGCACCGAGTTGGCGGGCAGGTCGATGATGTCCGGGTTCTTGGAGGCGGCCTGTGCGAACTTCCACACGATGTCCACCGTGTCGCCCACCTTCGCCGTGGCCGGCGCGGTGATCTCGACCTTCGTGGTGCCGTCGACCGGGTCGATGCCCGCGGGCGGCACGCAATGGGTGGCGAACGACACCTGGGCCGCCTGTGCGGGCGTGGCGGCCACGCCCAGCAGCAGGCCTGCCGAGCAGAGCACCAGTGCGGCGCCCGCGGCGCCCGTCCGGCCGGCCGGTGTGCCTCTCCTTCGCATGCTCACGTGGGTCCCTTCCTGGTGGGAGTCGTAGGACTCGTCGGGCTGTCGTCGTGCGGTGCGGAGAGCCGGCCGGCCGGGCCGCCCGGAACGGAGTCCGGGGTGAACCACGGCAGGGTCGGAGTCGGGTCGGGCAGCGGCCCGGGGGTGGGGGGGCGGGGCAGCCGCAGCGCGGGCCGGGTGAGCCGCCGGTGGCGGACGCCGCCCGGCCGGCGCGGCCGTACCCGGTCCACAACGGCCATTCCGGCGCGGAACACCGCGGCCGGCACGACCAGGCAGAGCAGGATCCAGAACAGCGTCACGCCCCAGGGGCGGCCCACTCCCCACGGCTGCTCGGCGAGGACCTTGCCGCCGTACTCGAGGGCCACGGTGTAGTCGCCGTGCGCGCCGGCCGACAGCTCGACGGGCAGCTCGATCTGCGCCTTCTTCCCGGGCACTAGAGTGCCGCGCCACTGCTGCTCGTCCCACTGGGGGGCGAAGACGCCGTGCGCGGTGCCGACCCGGAACACCGGGTCCTTGATCGCGGCGGAGCCGATGTTGCCCGCGGTGAAGACCAGAGTGCGGCTCGGCGGCGCCCCGAACCAGGTCAGCACGCCGCTGGAGCCGGTCAGCCGGGTGTCGGACAGGATCGACAGCCGGCCGCCGGCGGACTCGGCGGGCAGCGGGGCGACGGGATGCCCGGCGACCTGGAGGACGGTGTCCGCCTCGGCCTTCGCACCGGTCACCGTGGCCACGTGCACCACGCAGGGGCACGGCACGGGCGGCTCGGCGACCGGCAGCTTCCTGGCGAAGGAGCCGCCGGCGTCGGTGGTGACCGCCCGGCCGTCGCCGTTGGCGCAGGAGTTGGTGCCGCCGACGACGCCGCGGGACGGGGTGGCCCGCCCGCAGACCAGCATCATCAGCAGCGTGTGCGGACGCCAGCCGCTTCCGCTGACGGTGACCGAACCGCCCGTTCCCGCCTGGGACTCGGACAGCTTCACGACGGGACCGTCCGCCGCGGCCGCGGGGACGGTGAGCGGCAGCAGGAGCAGCGCGAACACCACCGCAAGCACGGGCATCCGGGCCGTTCGTCTCCTGTTGGCCCCGGCTGTGCCGCTCACGTCGCCGCTCCCGTCAACTCGACTTCCTTGTGCGTGGGTTCGTCGTCCTCGGTCTCGGTCCCGCGACGCCTGTGCCGTCGTACGGCCAGCAGTGCGGCCGCCGCCACGGCCGCCCCGCAGACGCCGGCCACCGCGCCCCGGGGCACGAACCGGGCCGAGGCGTGCGTGGTGTCGTGGGCGCCGCCCGCCGCGGTCACCGTCAGCCGTACGTCGACGTCGTCCAGGGCGGGCCGGCCGGGCCACGGCTCGCCGAGGGTCCGGCGGGCTCCCGGGGGCAGGTGGACCGGCAGGGTGTGCGCGGCGCGGTCGAGGACCTGTCCGAAGAGGCCGTCCGCGTGGACCGCGAGCTTCGGTACGAGAACGGTCGTACCGCGGTTGACCAGCTCGTACGTGATGCGGTCGCCGTGCACCGCCACATGCTCGACGGTGAGCGCGGACAGCGCCGGGCCGCCCACGCGCAGGTTGAGCGCGACCGTCGCCGTACGGCCGTCCGCGTCCCGGGCGGCGATGGTGCCGGAGCGGTCACCGGGTGCGGCGCCGGCCGGCACCGGCACGGTGAACGGCACGTCGGCGCGGGTGCGCGCGGGCACCCGGAGGGCGGCCCGGGCGAACGCGATCCGCAGGCCGGAGCCGCTCAGCCGTACGGTGAGCGGCTGCCGGCTGCGGTTGGTCACGGACACCGTGTCCTGCAGGACCGTTCCCGGGGCACCCTCGGCGTAGAAGGAGGGGCGTCCGGCGCCGGCGGGCGTGAGGGACCAGCCTGCCGCGGCTTCCGCGTGCGGTGCGGACGCCAGCAGCAGGAGCAGGGTGAGGCCGAGGACACGGGCGGCGGTCGGCATGGGCGGCTCCAGCGGTCTACGGCTGCGGTTCAGCGGCGTACGGCCGGGTTCCGCCGGGTCAGCCACAGCGCGCCCGCCGCACCCGCGAGGAGGACCGTGCCGCCGAGCGTGCCGAGGGCGACGGCCGAGTCCGTGGGGCCGGTCTGCGGAAGCTGTCCGCCGGAGCCGCCCGACGAGGAGGACGAGGAAGAGCCGGAGGACGACGCTCCGCCCGCCGCCGTCACGTCCAGCGTCAGGGACGGCTTGGGGTTGTTGGCGGGGGTGCAGGTGGTCGTCGTACCGAGCGCCTTGATGATGAGCGTGCCCGCCGTGAAGGTGACCTTGCCGGTCTTCTTCGGCGTGTAGGTGCCGCTCAAGTCACTGATCTTGATGGGGGTGTTGGCGGGTATCGCGGCCGAGTTGGCCGGGCCGGTGACAGCGAGGGTGCCGCTGTCGGCGCCGCCGAGCCTGATGGCGGCGCTCGGGCTCATCGCCCCCTTGCCCAGCTCCACCGGGCTGGAGGAGACGCCCTTCTGCCAGGACATCGTGATCCGGTAGCCGCTGCCGCTCTTGACGCCCTTGATGTCGATGGGCGAGACGGCGCTCTTGTCGCCGATCGGCGTCTTGCACTGGTAGTTGACGTCCACGACGTCGGCGTGGGCCGCCGGCGCGGTCAGCAGCACCGCCGCTCCGGCCAGGGCCGCGGCGGACACGAGCGCGGCGGTTCGTTGCGGGTACGACACGGTCGGTCCACCCCATTCATTCCTGACGACGTATCAGATTCGGCCGTCAAGGTACGCCCGGGGTCGTGAGGAAGGAAGATGCGTCACACGCCGGAGTTGTGTCGATCCGGCGTGTGCGACGGGGGAATCGAGTGGAGACGGAGGCCGAGGGGGCCCCGCACGGGCGGCCGTCGGGACGCTCAGGCGGGGGCTCCGAGTTCGGCCCACACGGTCTTGCCCGAGCGGCCGGGCGTGCGGAGGACCCCCCAGTCCAGGCACAGCCGCTGCACGATGAACATGCCGTGGCCGCCGGGGCGGCCGGCGCGGTGCGGGGTGCGGGGGGCCGGCTGGCCGGTGCCGCGGTCGGACACCTCCACCCGGATGACCTTGTTGTCGCAGGCGAGGAACAGCTCCTCCGGGCCCTCGGCGTGCAGGCAGGCGTTGGTGACCAGCTCGGACACGACGAGCAGCACGTCCTCGGCGGCGGCCCGCTGGTCGGCGGAGCCGGCGGGCAGCCAGCCCCACGCGTACAGCGCCTGCCGGGCGAAGTCGCGGGCGAGCGGGACGACCCCGCTCTCGCCCTCCAGGCGCAGCCTGCGGACCTGCCGCCCCGGGGTCTTCCGCACATCCTCGGACGGCACGGACGGCACGGCTGCCCGCGCGGACACGCCGCCCTCCGGCGCACCCCCCTCGGACACCCCGGAAGCGCCGCTGGGCTCCGGGCCGCGGTCGCCCGGCGAGTAAGGCCGGGTGGTGCTCATCAGCGCTTCACCTCACCGATCCACCAGTTCACGATTCAAAAAAGTCCGGCACCGTTCGGTGCCTGCCGGTCCGTACACCGTCCGCCCACGGTCCGTACGCGACCGCCGTCCGGGGCTGACAGGTATCAGGATCTCTTCTGCCCGACCGATCCGGGGGAACACCCCCGTTTTGGGCATGGCCTGTGCGACACGCGACACCACCCCCGAGGGGCGGCCGGGGCACGGGTTCAGTCGGTCTCGCCGGCGAGTGCGGCATCCAGGGAGTCATGGACGGTGAAGACCGCCTCGGCTCCGGTGATCTCGAACACACGGGCGACCACCGGGAGCATCCCCGCCAGGTGCACTCCGCCGCCGGCGGCCTCGGCCTTCAGCCGGGCGCCCAGCAGCACGTTCAGACCGGTGGAGTCGCAGAACTCCAGCCGTGAGCAGTCCACCACGAGCCGTGAGAACCCTTTTCCCAGGAGGTCGTCGAGTGGCTCGCGCAGCAGATCGGCGGTGTGGTGATCGAGCTCACCCGCCGGTGTCACTACGGCGCTGGAGCCCGCTTCCCGCACCTCCACCAGAAGCCGGCCCGACTGTGCGCTGCCGACCGTCCCGTGGTCCATGCCGTCTCTCTCCCGAGGTCGTGGCTGCTGATGCCCTCGAACATTACGCCTTCCCTGCGCACTCCGACACCCGAACAAGCTCACATAGTGGGACATATCGCTACGGAACGTACTTGCGATCGTCTCGGGGTAGCAGGTAGGGCTAGTACGACACACATCCCTACACGCCGGCTTCGGAGGCGCCGCACACCGCAGTGCACGTACTGGCTTCGGCAGCCATATGCCGAGAACGATGGAGGACACCCATGTCAGCCCGGCTCGACGGATCCCATACCCGTATGGCGACGTCGACACCCCCACCGGAACAACTGGATCATCCCATCGATCCCGTCGACACCCTCGACCCCCTCGAGGGACTTCCGGAGATCCCCCCCTTCGACGAGGTCGGCCCGGTCGACGCGCGGGCCCTGTCCAAGACGCTCTTCGAGCGGCTCGAGTCGCTGGAGGAAGGGACGTACGAGTACTCGTACGTCCGCAACACCCTCGTCGAGCTGAACCTCGCACTCGTCAAGTTCGCCGCCTCACGCTTCCGCTCCCGCAGCGAACCGATGGAGGACATCGTCCAGGTCGGCACGATCGGACTGATCAAGGCGATCGACCGGTTCGAGCTCACCCGCGGTGTGGAGTTCCCCACCTTCGCGATGCCGACCATCATCGGCGAGATCAAGCGCTTCTTCCGTGACACCTCGTGGTCCGTGCGCGTACCGCGCAGGCTGCAGGAGCTGCGGCTCGACCTGGCCAAGGCCGGGGACGAGCTGGCCCAGCAGCTGGACCGCGCCCCCACGGTCACGGAACTCGCCGAGCGCCTCGGCCTCTCCAACGACGAGGTCGTCGAGGGCATGGCCGCCTCGAACGCCTACACCGCCTCCTCGCTGGACGCCCAGCCCGAGGAGGACGACTCCGAGGGCGCGCTCGCGGACCGCATCGGGTACGAGGACCACGGGCTCGAAGGCATCGAGTACGTCGAGTCGCTGAAGCCGCTGATCGCCGAACTCCCGCCCCGGGACCGGAAGATCCTCTCGCTGCGCTTCGTCGCGGGCATGACCCAGTCGGAGATCGGCGACGAACTCGGCATCTCCCAGATGCATGTCTCCCGGCTGCTGTCGCGGACCCTCGTGCGGCTGCGCAAGGGGCTGACCCTGGAGGAGTGACCCTCCGACACGCGTGTGAGGCGGCTCGGCCGACCATGCCGGGCCGCTTCGCCGTGTCCGGGCACCGATGTCCCGAGCGGCCGGTGCCCGGGAGCCCAACCGTTACGCGGTTACCCGGGGAAACCTCTTTCCCGAACCGCACCCCTCCACCACGATGGGCCCCCGTACCGGCGGGTACGCCAGTGACCACGGGGACGGAGGGTACGGAATGGCTCAGGGCGGCGACCGGGCCGAGGCGGGCGCGGAGCACGAGGGCACGGAACACGCGGACGTTCCGGACGCGCGGCTGACGGAACTGCTGCGCACCCCCACCCCGACGGCCTACCCGGCCCTGCAGGAGCTGCGCCGCCGGCACCACCCGGCGGTCCTCGGCTACGCCCGCCTGTGCGCCGCGAGCGAGTCCGCCGCACACCGGCTGGCGGCGGAGGCCTTCACCACGACGGCCCGCGAGACGGCCCGCGGCAGGGAGCCGAGCGTCCCGCTGCGCCATCAACTCCTGCTCCTCACGGCGCGCTTGGCGGCCGGCTGGGCGACCGACGAGCGGTCGGCGGGGGTGGATCCCGCCCTCCTCCTGGTGCTGAACTCCGGCGGCTTGCCCGAGGGCCCGACCCCTCCCCTGCTCCCGGCGTTCCAGACGCTCCCTCCGCGTACCCAGGGCCTGATCTGGTACGGCGTCCTCGAAGCGGAACCCGTGGAGCGCACCGCCGCCTTCCTCGGTCTGAGCCGCGCCGACGTCGCCCATGGCACGCCGCCTGCTCTCAAGGCCCTGGCCCAGACCTGTCTGAGACACCGTCTGGCGGCCTCCGACGATCCGCGTTGCGCCGACTTCCGCCGTCTGATCGAGGAGGCGGTGCGCCGCGAGGGCCCCCGGTACAGCGCCGACCTGGACGCCCACAGGACCCACTGCCCGCACTGCACGGCCGCCTTCGAGGATCTGAGCGCACTGCGGGACACCCCGAGGCAGGCTCTGGCGGAGGGCCTGCTGCCCTGGGCCGGAACGTCGTACATACGCGCCGACGAGCCGGTCCCGGCACCCGGGCCGGCCGCGGTCCACGGGAGTTGGCCGCCCCGGCGCCGCTACCTGCTGGCGTCGGCGGCCCTGGGCGTGGCCCTGGCCCCGCTGCTGGTGTTCCTGCTGTCCTCGACCGACGAACCCGGCCGGCAGCCGACGGCGGCGACGCCCCGGCCCCCGGCAGTGACGGTGACGGCGACGGTCTCCGCCTCCCCCTCCCCTTCTCCTTCTCCGACTCCTTCGCGCACGACCAAGTCGCCTTCTCCGACGAAGACTTCACACCGCCCGACCGCGTCCCCGCACCCCCGCCGCACACCGAGCCCGTCCCTCACGCCCTCGCCCCCGGGCAGCGCCTACGCCCCGGTGGTGAACGTGGCGACGGGCCGCTGCCTGGACATCCGCGACGGCGACCTCTCGCAGGGCAACGACGTCATCACGGCGCCCTGCGACTCCTCCTCCAGCCAGCGCTGGCGCGTCGACACCTACCTGGGCGTACTCCGCTCGGCCGCCGACTCCGAGTTCTGCCTGGACAGCCGCGGCTCGACCGACCGGGGCGTGGGCATCTGGGGCTGCGACTCGGTGTACGGCAGCAACGGCCAGAACCTGCGCTTCACCGTCGACCCCGACGGCACGATCCGCCCGGCGATCGCCATCGAGACGGCGGTGACTCCGGAGGGCGGGGACGGGGTGGGGCTGGAGCCGTTGAACGGGGGGCCGGGGCAGCGGTGGCGGGCCGGGACCTCCTGAACGCGATCCCGGAGCAGCGACGGCGGGCCGGGGCCGCCTGAACACGGTCCCGGAGCAGCGACGGCGGGCCGGGGCCGCCTGAACACGGTCCCGGAGCAGCGACGGCGGGCCGGGGCCGCCTGGACACGGTCCCGGCCTGCCCGGTCACACGACCTGCTCGCCCCTCCGCCAGACCGCGCCGACCAGCGGGACGCCCGGCCGGTAGGCCAGGTGGACGTGGCTCGGGGCGTCCAGCAGGGTCAGGTCGGCGCGGGCGCCGGGGGTGAGGCGGCCGATGTCGGTGCGGCGCAGGGCCGCCGCGCCGCCCGCGGTGGCCGACCAGACCGCCTCGTCCGGTGTCATCCGCATGTCCCGGACGGCCAGGGCGATGCAGAACGGAACGGAGGAGGTGAAGGACGAGCCGGGGTTGCAGTCCGTGGAGAGGGCGACCGTCGCGCCCGCGTCCAGGAGGCGGCGGGCGTCCGGCCACTCCGCGCGGGTGGAGAACTCGGCACCGGGAAGCAGCGTGGCCACGGTGTTGCCGTTGGCCAGGGCGTCGACGTCCGCGTCCGTGAGGTGGGTGCAGTGGTCGGCGCTCGCCGCGTCCAGCTCGACGGCCAGTTGGACACCGGGGCCGTAGGAGAGCTGGTTGGCGTGGACACGCGGGTGCAGGCCCTTCGCCCGGCCCGCGGTGAGGATCGCCCGCGCCTGGTCGCCGTCGAAGGCGCCCTTCTCACAGAAGACGTCGACCCAGCGGGCGTGGGGCGCGCAGGCGTCCAGCATCTCGCCGGTGACCAGGGCGACATAGGCCGCCGGGTCGTCGGCGTAGTCGGGGGAGACGATGTGGGCGCCGAGGTACGTCACCTCGTCGGTGTGGCGGGCCGCGATGCGCAGGGCGCGGGACTCGTCCTCGACCGTCAGGCCGTAGCCCGACTTCGTCTCGAAGGTGGTGGTGCCCTGGCGGAGTGCCTCCGCCAGGTAGTGGGTGAGGTTCGCCTCCAGTTCCGCGTCGGTCGCGGCGCGGGTGGCCGCGACCGTGGTACGGATGCCGCCCGCGGTGTAGGAGCGGCCGGACATGCGGGCGTTGAACTCCTGCGTGCGGTCGCCGGCGAAGACCAGGTGGGAGTGGGAGTCCACGAAGCCGGGCAGCACCGCCCGGCCGCCCGCGTCGACCCGGTTGTCGGTGGCGGGTGCTTTGCTGGATTCACCGGTCCACGCGATGCGGTCGCCGTCGATGACGACGGCCGCGTCCTGAATCAGACCGAGGGCGGATCCTCCCCCGCTCTCGAACTTGCTCGAGCGGGGGGACCCCCATCCGAGGGAGGGGTCGTTGGTGACCAGCGTGGCGATGTTGGTGATGACGGTGCTGCTGCTCATGACGTCCTCAAGGGTGGCCGGATGGTATTCGGCGGTGGTCAGCCGCGCAGGGCTTCGATCGCGTCCGCCAGTGCCGACGGCACGTCCGGCACGAGCGCGTGGACGCCGTCCCGTACGACGGCACGGCCGCCCACGATCGTGTGCCGCACGTCCGCCGCACCCGCCGCGAATACGGCCGTCTCGGCGCCCAGCCTGGGCAGCGGACCGGCCGTCCTGACCGAGTCGAGGGCGACCGTCGTCAGATCGGCGAGCGCACCGGGCTCGATGGCACCGGCCTCCTCCCAGCCGAGGGCGGCGTGGCCGTCGGTGGTGGCGGCCCGCAGCAGCGCGGCGGCGGTCCAGTGGCCCCGGGTGCGGGTGCGCAGCCGCTCGTTCAGCTCCATCGCGCGCGCCTCTTCGAGCAGGTCGATGACGGCGTGGCTGTCGGAGCCGAGGGAGAGCGGGGAGCCCGCCCGCTGCAGGGCGACGGCGGGGCCGATGCCGTCCGCCAGATCGCGTTCGGTCGTCGGGCACATGCAGGTGCCGGTGCCTGAGCCGCCGAGCAGGGCGATGTCCTCGTCGGTGAGATGGGTGTTGTGCACACCGGTGGTGCGCGGCCCGAGGACTCCGTGGTCGGCGAGCAGCCGGGTGGGGGTGCAGCCGTGCGCCGCCCGGCAGGCGTCGTTCTCGGCGGTCTGCTCCGAGAGGTGCACATGCAGCGGGGCCCGCCGCTCCTCGGCCCATCGCGCCACGGTCGCCAACTGACCGGCGGGCACGGCCCGTACGGAGTGGATCGCCGCCCCGATCCGCGCGTGATCCCGTTCCTTGAGAACTGCACAGCGTTCGGCCCAGGCCTCCGCGCTGCCGTCGGAGAAGCGCAGCTGGTGGGTGCTGGGCGGCTCGCCGAAGCCGGAGGAGAGATAGGCGGTGTCCAGCAGGGTGATGCGGATACCGGCATCGGCGGCGGCCGCGATCAGCGCCTCGCCCATCGCGTTGGGGTCGGCGTAGCGGGTGCCCCCGGGGGCGTGGTGCACGTAGTGGAACTCGCCGACGCAGGTGATGCCGGCCAGTGCCATTTCGGCGTACACCGCGCGGGCGAGGGCGTGGTAGGTCTCCGGGGTCAGGTGGTCGGCGACGGAGTACATCACCTCGCGCCAGGTCCAGAAGGTGCCGCTGCCGACCTGGACCGTGCCGCGCAGCGCCCGGTGGAAGGCGTGGGAGTGGGCGTTCGCCAGGCCGGGCAGGGTCAGCCCGCGCAGGATCTCGGCTCCGGGCGGCGGGGTGGGTACGCCGGTGCGGACGGCGGTGATCCGGCCGTCCGCCACCTCGACGGCCACGCCCGGCTCGACGTGGGTGCCGAGCCAGGCGTGCTCCAGCCAGTACGTCCGCGTCGTCTGCGTCGTCACGTGCAGGCCAGCCCTTCCAGTACGTCGGCGAGGGCGCTCACCCCGGCCACGCAGTCGTCCTCGGCCGCGAACTCGGCAGGGGAGTGCGAGACACCCGTGGGGTTGCGCACGAACAGCATGGCGGTCGGAATGCTCCCGGAGAGGATTCCGGCGTCGTGTCCGGCACCGGTTCCCAGGACGGGCACCTTCAGACCGGTTTCCGCGCCCAGGACGCGGCCGAGTTCGTCGCGCAGCGCGTGGTCGAACTCGACGACCGGGGTGAAGGACTCCCGGACGATGTCGAGGTCGATGCCGTGGGCGTCCGCGTACTCCCGCGCGGCCTTCTCGATGCCGCCGACGACCGTGTCCAGGCTCTCCTGGTCGGCGGCGCGGGAATCGAGCCAGCCGCGCACCAGGGAGGGGATGGCGTTGACGCCGTTCGGCTCGACGGAGATCTTGCCGAAGGTGGCCACGGCACCGGCGAGTTCGGCCTCCCGGCGGGCGGCGAGCACGGTCTCGGCGTACGACAGCATCGGGTCGCGCCGGTCGACCAGCCGGGTGGTGCCCGCGTGGTTGGCCTCGCCGCGGAAGTCGAAGCGCCAGCGGCCGTGCGGCCAGATGGCGCTGGCGATGCCGACCCGGTCGCCGGACAGGTCCAGCGCGCGACCCTGTTCGACGTGCAGCTCGACGAAGGCGCCGATACGGGCCAGCCGTTCCGGGTCGGCCCCGATGGCGTCGGGGTCGTATCCGGCGGCCTCCATGGCCCGCGGGAGGCTGATGCCCTCGCCGTCGGTGAGCCGGCGGGCCTGCTCGACGGTCAGCTGCCCGGCGGTGAGCCGGGAGCCGACACAGGCGAGCCCGAACCGGGCGCCCTCCTCGTCACCGAAGTTGACGATGGCAAGGGGCTTGGTGAACCGCACGTTCCTGCTGCGCAGTTCGTCGAGGGCGGCGAAGGAGGAGACGACACCGAGGGGCCCGTCGAAGGCACCGCCGTCCGGCACCGAGTCCAGATGCGACCCGGTGACGACGGCGTCCCCGGCGGTCGGGTCCCCGAGCCAGGCCCACTGGTTCCCGTTCCGGTCGACCTCGTGGGTGAGCCCGCGTGCCTCGGCCTGCTCCTGGAACCAGGCCCGGCACTCGGCATCGGCACCGGTCCAGGCGTAGCGGCGGTAGCCGCGGGAGTCGGGGTGCCGGCCGATGGGAAGCAGCTCGCGCCACATCTCGTGGAAGGACGGCGCGGTCCGTCCGGGCTCCGGGGCGGCACCGGTACCCGCGGGCCGCACAGGCTGCGTGCCGTCGTTCGGCAGGGCGACGGGGGTCCCCCCGGTCGGGCGAGGCCGAGACTGGGGGCGGGCGGGCACGGCCGGACCCGTACCCGGCGAGGGGACCTCGGTCCCCGCCGGAGAGGTGCCGTGCCCGACCTGATCCTGGCTCACGCGTCGTCACCCTCGCGCATGGGCACCCGGACCCCGCGCTCCTGCGCAACGGACTCCGCGATGTCGTACCCGGCGTCCACGTGCCGGATGACACCCATGCCGGGGTCGTTGGTGAGGACACGGCGGATCTTCTCACCGGCCAGCTTCGTGCCGTCGGCCACCGTGACCTGGCCGGCGTGGATGGAGCGGCCCATGCCGACGCCGCCGCCGTGGTGGAGGGACACCCAGGAGGCACCGGAGGCCACGTTGACCATGGCGTTCAGCAGCGGCCAGTCGGCGATCGCGTCGGAGCCGTCGAGCATGGCCTCGGTCTCGCGGTACGGGGAGGCGACGGAGCCGCAGTCCAGGTGGTCGCGGCCGATGGCCAGCGGGGCCGCCAGCTCACCGGAGGCCACCATGTCGTTGAAGCGCTCGCCGGCCTTGTCGCGCTCGCCGTAGCCGAGCCAGCAGATACGGGCGGGCAGGCCCTGGAAGTGGACGCGCTCGCCGGCCATCTTGATCCAGCGGGCCAGGGACTCGTTCTCCGGGAAGAGGTCGAGCATCGCCTTGTCGGTCTTGGCGATGTCGGCGGGGTCGCCGGACAGGGCGGCCCAGCGGAACGGGCCCTTGCCCTCGCAGAACAGGGGACGGATGTAGGCGGGGACGAAGCCGGGGAAGGCGAACGCGCGGTCGTACCCGGCCAGCTGGGCCTCGCCGCGGATGGAGTTGCCGTAGTCGAAGACCTCGGCGCCGGCGTCCATGAAGCCGACCATGGCCTCGACGTGCTTGGCCATCGACTCGCGGGCGCGGGTGGTGAAACCGGCCGGGTCCTTGGCGGCGGCGTCGGCCATGTCCTCGAAGGCGACACCCACCGGCAGGTAGGCCAGCGGGTCGTGGGCGGAGGTCTGGTCGGTGACGATGTCGATCGGCGCGTTCATCGCGAGCAGCTGCGGGACCAGCTCGGCCGCGTTGCCGAGGACGCCGATGGAGAGCGGGCGGCGGGCGTCGCGAGCCTCGGTGGCCAGCTGGAGCGCGTGGTCGAGGTTGTCGGCCTTGACGTCCAGGTACCGGTGCTCGATGCGGCGGTCGATGGCGCGCGGGTCGCAGTCGATACAGAGGGCGACGCCGTCGTTCATGGTCACGGCGAGGGGCTGGGCGCCGCCCATGCCGCCGAGGCCGGCGGTGAGGGTGATGGTCCCGGCGAGGGTGCCGCCGAACTTCTTCGCGGCGACGGCGGCGAAGGTCTCGTAGGTGCCCTGGAGGATGCCCTGGGTGCCGATGTAGATCCAGGAGCCGGCGGTCATCTGGCCGTACATGGTCAGGCCGAGGGCCTCCAGACGGCGGAACTCCTCCCAGTTGGCCCAGTCGCCGACCAGGTTGGAGTTGGCGATGAGGACGCGCGGGGCCCACTCGTGGGTCTGCATCACGCCGACCGGGCGGCCGGACTGGACCAGCATGGTCTCGTCCTGCTTGAGGGTCTGCAGCGTGCGCACCATCGCGTCGAAGGAGCGCCAGTCACGGGCGGCCTTGCCGGTGCCGCCGTAGACGACGAGCTTGTCGGGGTGCTCGGCGACCTCGGGGTCGAGGTTGTTCTGCAGCATCCGCAGGGCGGCTTCCTGCTGCCATCCCAGGGTGCTCAGTTCCGTGCCGCGCGGTGCTCGTACGGGGCGGGGTCCCGACATCGTCTGCCTCCTCCTGTTGCTACCTCTATTCACATCCTGACTCCCTGAATAGAACTAGTCAATAGATGGGCGGTGCAGCGTCCGCGCGGCGCGGGTGTTTGGCTGGAACCACGTGAATATGCCGGAAGGCCGACAGGAGGAGACAGGTCGTGGACCAGGACACCGACAGCGAGGCCCGGGAGCGGGCCGCACGGCGGGACGAGGCGGTGCGCGGCGCGGTGGAGCAGGGACTGCTGGGGCCGGACGCCACCGTGGTGGGACTGCTGGACGTCAGCGGCATCAGGGAGTCGGCGGCGGCCCTGCGCGCGGCGTTCGACGCGGTCGCGGCGCCGGGGACACCGGTGCTGCACGCCTTCGCGGTGAAGGCGTGCCCGCTGGTGCCGGTGCTGCGGCTGCTGCACGAGGAGGGCATCGGCGCGGAGGTCGCGAGCCCGGGCGAGCTGGCACTGGCGCGGGCGGCGGGGCTGCCGCCGGACCGGACGGTGCTCGACTCGCCCGCCAAGACCCCGGCCGAGCTGCGCGAGGCGCTCGCGCTCGGCATCGCCGTCAACGCGGACAACCCGCAGGAGCTGAGCCGGCTCGACGAACTGCTCCGGTCGGCAGCCACCCGCTCCCCGCTCGGCATCCGGGTCAACCCGCAGATCGGCGGGGGCAGCATCGGGGCGACCTCGACGGCGACGGAGACCTCCAAGTTCGGGGTGGCCCTGCGCGACGAGGGTGCCCGGGAGTGGGTCGTACGGGCCTACGCCGACCGGCCGTGGCTGACCCGGCTGCACTCCCACACCGGGTCGCAGGGCATCCCGCTGTCGCTGATGGCGCGGGGCGTGGCGGAGACGTACGCGCTCGCCGAGGAGATCAACGCACGGATCGGGCGGCCGCAGATCGACACGCTCGACATCGGCGGCGGACTGCCGGTCGACTTCACGGCGGAGGCGACGTCACCGACGTACGCGCAGTACGCGCGTGCGCTGGCCGAAGAGGTACCCGGGCTGTTCGACGGGCGGTACGGGCTCGTGACCGAGTTCGGACGGTCGCTGCTGGCCAAGCACGGCACGGTGGTGGCTCAGGTGGAGTACACCAAGAGCTCCGGCGGGCGGCGGATCGCGGTGACGCACGCGGGCGTGCAGGTGGCCACACGGACCGTGTACGCACCGGAGGCATGGCCCCTGAGGATCGCCGCGTACGACGCCAAGGGGCGGCCGAAGGCGGCCCCCGGGGTGGTGCAGGACGTGGCGGGCCCGGCCTGCTTCTCGGGCGACCTGCTCGCCGAGGGGCGCACACTGCCCCTGCTGGAACAGGGCGACCATGCGGCAGCACTGGACACGGGGGCGTACTACTTCGCCCACCACTACGCCTACAACTCCCTCACCCGGCCCGGGATCTACGGCTTCACGCCGGACGGAGCGGGAGGCGTGACCTTCGCGACCGCGCGGGAGCCGCAGACCGTGGCGGAAGTGGTGGCCGAATCCGGAGGGGCGCACTTGGACGCGCTCACCACCCTGCACGCGCCCGGGAGCCGTTGACACGCCCCCGCTCCATCTCGAACAAATGGATCAACTGCCGTGAAACAGTCGTCAGTTGACCCACACTAGTACGCCGGACGCATGTTCCACTGGAAAATGCCAAAGGCCTCACCTCCCGCGCACACGTTGCGTAGTGTCCCTGTCACTCAACCGGAGTACAGCGGGGAGGGGAGCCGGCGTGCCCGGAATCGACGAGTGCCTACTGGAAGCGATGCGGCTGCCCGGTGCCCGGGGGGCCGCGCTGGTGGACTGGACGAGCGGACTGGCCCTCGGAACCGTCGGGGACGCCCCCGGCGGTGACCACGAGACCACCGCGGCCGAGGCCGCCGAGCTGGCCCGGCTGGCCGCCGAACACGGCGCCTTCGCGGCCGGGGAGGACGGGGACGGACGCCCGCCCGTCGAGGACGTGATCGTCAGCAACCGCGACAGCTATCACCTGCTGCGGTTCGTGGACACGTCCTTCGACAGCAGCGTCTTCCTGCACCTGTGGCTCGGCCGCGAGGAGGGCAACCTCGCCCTCGCCCGGATCCGGCTCGGCGAGATGGCCTCCCGGCTGGTGCTGGGATGACGATGGTCGGAACGCCTCCCCCGCTGCCGGTGCGGGACAAGCCCACGGCAGGGGACCGTACGGCGGGCGCGCTGTCGCCGATGCTCCGGCGGCTCGCCGAGGAGCAGGCCACCGGCGTCCTCGTCCGCGAGCACGGCACCCTGCACCTCGCCGAGGGCCGGGTGGTGCACGCCGAGAGCCCCCATGCCCCCGGTCTCGACGTGCTCCTCACGGCCCACGGCACCCTCGCCACGGCCGCCTGGCAGCGGGCGGCCGGGCAGGCCGGCGGACCGGCGGACGCGGCCCGGCTGCTGCTGGACGCCGGGCTGCTGCCCGAGGGCGCCCTGGAGCTGTGCCACCTGGACGCGCTCTACGACGCCGGGTACTTCGCCCTGTCGCCGAGCAGCGCTCCGGGCCGCTTCCGCTACGACAGCACGCCCCGCCTCGGCCCGCTGCCCTCGGTTCCGGTCATCGCGCTGGAACGCGAGACGCTGCGCCGCCGTCTGCTGCTGCACCGCCTCTGGCCGGACCCGGCGGCCGACACCGCCCCGCTGATCCGCGCCGACCCGGTCGCCGCGGCGCCGGTCACCCCCCGCCGGCGGGCGGTCCTGGACCGGGTGGACGGCGTCCGCGCGGCCCCGGAGATCGCCCGCAACCTGGGCAGACAGGCGTTCCACACGCTGGTGGACGTACGACGGCTGGCGGCGGCCGGACTCGTCCGGCCGGTGCCCACGGCCCCCGCCCCGCCGCCGGCCCGCACCGCTTCCCCGCTCACGGTCACCGACCCCGACATCGCGCTGCTGAAGAGGCTCAGGAATGCGCTGGAGGCGCTTTGAACGGCACCGCCCCGCCGAGAGGAGAGAGCTGATGGTGTCCGAACAGGACCTCGGCGCCGTCCAGGACGAGCTGCGCCGGCTGCGGACCCGCGTGCCGCAGCTCACCGGCGCCCTCGCGGCCGGCGTCGACGGTCTCGTCGTCGCCCACGACACCCCCGGCGTCGACCCGGAGGGCCTGGCGGCGCTCACCGCCGCCGCGCTCGGCGTGGCCGTACGGGTGGCCGACGCCACCGGGAACGGCGGCTTCCGGGAGCTGCTGGTGCGCGGCGAGCACGGCTACGTCGCCACCTACGCGGCCGGCCGCACCGCCGTCCTGACACTGCTCACCCAGGACCGGGTCAACGTCGGCCGGCTGCACCTGGAGGGCCGCCGGGCCGGCGCCCGCGTCGGGGAGCTGCTCGACGCCGCCGAGGCCGCCGCCCGGGCCGCACGCCCGGCCCCCACGACCACATCCGCACGTACCCGCACCACACGCGCGCCACGGGGCACGGCCACCGAAGCGCGCACCGCAACCGACAGTTGAGAGGACGATCATGGCCAACACCGAGACCGCACTGAAAGAGGCGCTGACCTCCATCGAGGGCGCCACCGGCGTCGCGCTCGTCGACTACACCAGCGGGATGGCCCTCGGCACCATCGGCGGCAGCAAGAGCTTCGACCTGAACGTGGCGGCCGCCGGCAACACGGACGTGATCCGCGCCAAGATGCGCACCATGGAACACCTGGGCCTCAAGGGCGAGATCGAGGACATCCTGATCACGCTGTCGGACCAGTACCACCTGATCCGCCTGCTCAAGGGGCGCGGCGGCAACGGTCTGTTCCTGTATCTGGTCCTGGACGCGAGCCGGGCCAACCTGGCGATGGCCCGGCACCAGCTCAAGAGGATCGAGCTGGAACTGGAGGTCTAGCCGGAGGTCCAGGAGGTCACACGAGTTCCGCGGTACGGCGGCGGGCCCCGCCCGGGGCCGCGTCGCCGGCCGCGATGCCCGTACCGCGCAGGCCCTTCACGGCCCTGCCCGCCGGGCTCCCGCCCCGCGCGTCGAGCCAGTCGACACGCACCCACAGCAGCGAGTCCCCGGCCCGCTCGCGCCGCCCGAGCCACACGGCCTTCAGCCGCAGCCCGGTACCGGCCCCGGCGAGCAGCATGCCCCCGGCCGCGGGCACCGCGAAGGAGCTGCCGAGCGCGACGGCGAAGGCGAGCAGCAGCCACCAGCGGTGCCCGCGGCGCCAGGTGCGGACGGTGACCGCCCGGTCCTGCAGCACGTCGTACTTGCCCGCGCGGGTGACCTCGCGGGCGAGGACGGCGTACCGCTTCCGCCGCGCCGCCGCCACGCCGGCCGCGGCGACGAGGAACAGCGCCGCCCCGGCGAGCACCCCGATCCGCCGTCCGGTCACCCCGGGCGCCGCCGCACCGATCCCGGCGGCGAACACCCCGCACCACCACAACGGTGCTGCCCCGGCCCGTACGACGACGGCCACCCGGGCCAGCCCCTGTCCTCCGCGCGCCACCTCGGCCTCCCGTGTCCTGTGTCCGCACAGCTCCTGTGCTTGCGCACGAAGCTAGTGGCAGAACGTGAGACGAGTCTGAGAGCGCGCCAGGTCACTCGACGAACAGTCCGCGGGCCGCCGCGTTCGCGTCGAACTCCTCCAACCGGGCCTGGGCGTCCGGGAGGTCGTCGCAGACCGCCTCCAGCAGCACCCGCCCGAGCAGCATGGGCGCGCACGCGGTGTCGAAGGCGAGCCCGGTGCCGACGGCGGCGGGCAGCAGCAGGTCGGAGTGCTTGGCGACGGGCGCGAACGCGGAGTCGGCGACCGTGACGACGGTCAGGCCCGCCTCCTTGGCATAGGCGAGGGTGTCGACGACCTCGCGCGGATGCCGGGGCAGGGCGAAGCACAGCAGGGCGGAGGCGCCCGCGCGGACGGCCGCGTCGATGCGGTCGTGGATCATCGTGCCGCCCTCGTTGAGCAGCCGTACGTCCGGGTGCACCTTGGCGGCGAAGTACGCGAAGCCGTAGGCCTGGGAGGCGGCGGCGCGCAGCCCGAGCACCGGCAGCGGGCGGGAGGCGGCGAGGATCTTGCCGGCCTTCTGCACCGGGCGGGGATCGGCGAGCAGCTCCGCGAGGTGCTTCAGGTTCTCGATCTCGGCCTCGACGGCCTGCTGGTACTCGTTGTACGAGCCAGCCTCCGCGGCCGGTTCGGCCGGGACGACCTCGCGCAGGTGCTTGCGCAGGGCGGGGTAGCCGTCGAAGCCGAGGGCGACCGCGAACCGGGTCACCGAGGGCTGGCTGACCCCGGCCAGCTCGGCCAGTTCCACACTGGACAGGAAGGGCACGTCGGCGGCCCGCCGCACCATGCTGTGCGCGATGCGGCGCTGGGTGGGCGTGAGCCGGTGCCCCTCGAAGAGCGCCTGCAGCCGGGTGGCCGGACTGTCCGTCGCGGCCGTACTCCTGTCCACGCTCATGACGTGCTCCCCCTCCAGATGTCCGTGAACCGGTCGAGCAGGTGGGCCGCGGCCGTCACGTCGTCCGTGAGCGGCCGGTCGGCCTGGTCGTCGTCGAGGACCGACTCGGCGAGCGCGAACGCCCGTCCGGCCTCGAGCCCCGGGTCGGGCCTCAGGTCGCGCTGGCGCAGCGCCCGGACGGCGGCGACGAGTTCGCAGCCGACCACCAGACGGTACGCACCGCACGCGCGCAGTGTCTGGCGCGCGGCGAGCGAGGCGAAACTCGCCTGTTCCTCGACGCCCCGGGAGAGTACAGCGTGCCCGAGCGACGCGGGGGCCGAGAAGGCCCGCAGATCGCCGAGGGCCGCACCGGCCGCGTACTCCAGGATCATCACGCCGGAGGAGGCCGGCTCGGGGTCGGCGAGGAAGGGCCGCAGCCGGGTGTAGGCGGGCTCGTTCAGCGTGGACAGGCGGGAAGTCGACAGACGGGCAACCTGCGTCACGGCGAGCCTGAAGTGGTCCAGGGCAAGGGCGAGTTGAGCCTGGTAGAAACCGCCGTGGTGGTAGGCGGCCAGGTCTTCGGGTGCGATGAGCGGGTTCTCGGCCGCCGCGTTGATCTCCACGGTCAGGACCTGTTCCAGGGCCTCGGCCGCATCGTGCGCGGGGCCGTGTATCTGAGGCAGGCAGCGGAAGCCGTAGGGGTCCTGGATCCGGCCCAGCGGCGGAGTCGGCCGGTCGGCGGCACCGATCAGCTCCCGCATCCGCCGGGCCACCTCGGCGCTGCCGCGGTGCGGGCGGGCGGCGTGCACGGGAGCGGCGTAGGCCTCGTGGGAGCCGTCGACGGCGAGCAGGGACAGCGCGGCGACGACCTGGGTGGCGCCGATCAGTCCGCGCAGTTCGTGCAGGGCGAGCGCGGACTGGCCGAGGGTGAGGGCGTTGCTGCTGATCAGGGCGAGGGCGTCGTTGTTGTCGAGGGCCTGCGGCTCGGGGGCGCCCGCGCCTCGCCAGGGGTGCTCCCCGGCCAGTGCGAGGCCCATCTGGGCCAGCGCCGCGATGTCACCGGTGCCGACGGAGCCGAACTCGTTGACGACCGGATACGCGCCCGTCTCCAGCGCCTCGCACAGGGCGGTGACCACGCCGGGCCGCAGCCCGGCGCCTCCGGCCAGCAGCTGGTTGGCCCGGACGGCGAGCATCGCGCGCACCTGCCGGGCGGGGAGTTCCTCGCCGATGGCGCCGGCATGGCTGCGCAGCAGGCGCAGGCCGTGTCCGGCGGCGGCTTCGGTGGGCACGTCCTCGTTCCGGTTCGCACCCACGCCGGTGGAACGGCCGTAGACGCGTCCGGTGGCGGCGATCTGGCGGGCGGCGTTCCAGGACTCCTCCACCCGCCGCATCGCGCCGGACTCGGGCACCGGGCACGCGGCTCCGTCGGCGAGGCGCACGACGTCCTCGACGCCGAGTCCGCTCCCGTCGAGGGCCACCGCCCCGGACCGCACGGACTCCGGCGCGTCCAAAATGCGAGACGACATAAAGCCCAAACTCCCCTCAACCCTGACATCGGGTCTTGCCCTGCGGTCATCGGTTACCTCGGATTAACGCCAGAGCATTGACAACCTATTCAGACACCAAGAACTCTGCATGACGTTATACAGCCGGGCAAGGGACATCTCATGATCCAGTTCGATGCGGTCCACAAGCGCTTCCCCAACGGCACCACAGCAGTCCACGACCTCAGCCTGGAGATGCCGGAAGGCGGCATCACGGTCCTGGTCGGATCCTCCGGTTGCGGCAAGACGACCACCCTGCGGATGATCAACCGGATGGTGGAACCGACCTCCGGCACCATCCGCGTCGGCGGCAAGGACGTGACCCGGCAGGACGCGGCGGAGCTGCGCCGCTCCATCGGCTACGTCATCCAGCAGGCCGGCCTCTTCCCGCACCGCACGGTGCTCGACAACATCGCCACCGTTCCGCTGCTGCTCGGCTGGAACCGCAGGAAGGCCCGGGCCCGCGCGGCCGAGCTGCTGGAGACCGTCGGTCTCGCCCCCGACGCCGGCAAGCGCTACCCGCACCAGCTCTCCGGCGGCCAGCAGCAGCGCGTGGGCGTGGCCCGCGCCCTGGCCGCCGACCCCCCGGTCCTGCTCATGGACGAGCCCTTCGGCGCGGTCGACCCGGTCGTGCGCAGCCAGCTCCAGGACGAACTGCTGCGCCTGCAGAAGGAGTTGAGCAAGACCATCGTCTTCGTCACCCACGACGTCGACGAGGCCGTCCGGCTCGGCGACCGCATCGCGATCTTCCGCACCGGCGGCCACCTGGTCCAGTGCGCCCCGCCCGCCGAACTCCTGGCCCGCCCCGCCGACGACTTCGTGGCCGGATTCCTCGGCGCCGAGCGCGGGCTGAAGCTGCTCTCGCTGAAGACCCTCGCCGAGGTCCCCAAGGGCCCGGCCCCCGAGGGCGGCTCCTGGACCCTCGTCCTCGACGCGGCGAAGAGGCCCCTGCACTGGGCCTCGGCGGACGCCGAACTCCCCGTACGACCGCTCAGGGACACCGACTCCCTGCTGTCGGCCCTCAACGAATCGATCGCCTCCCCCGCCGGCCTGATCGCCCGCGTCGACGCGGACGGCGTGTTCACCGGCGTCTCCTCGCGCGACGACATCCACGAGCACGCGGGCCGGGCCCACACGGAAGCGAGCGTGGCGGCATGACCATCGACTGGTCCTGGACGGCCGACCACACCGACGAACTCACCACCCTCACGGTCTCCCATCTCCAGGCCGCCCTGACCGCCGTCCTCCTCGGCCTGCTGATCTCGCTCCCGCTGGCCGTCGTCGCCCACCGGATCCGCCCCCTGCGCGGCTTCCTGCTCGGCATGTCGAACATCCTGTTCACGATCCCGTCGATCGCGATCTTCGTCCTGCTCCTGCCGGTGAGCGGCCTGACCCGCACCACCACCGTGATCGGCCTGACGGTCTACACCCTGGTCGTCCTGCTGCGGAACACGGTCGAGGGCCTCGACTCGGTCCCGGTGAAGGTCAAGGAGGCATCGAAGGCGATGGGCACACGCCCGCTGCGCACCCTCCTCACCGTGGAGCTGCCGCTCGCCCTGCCCGTGATCATGGCGGGCGTCCGCATCGCCACGGTCATGTCGATCTCCCTCGTGTCCGTCGCGACGTACATCGGCGACGGCGGCCTCGGTCAGCTCTTCACCGACGGCTTCCAGCGCAACTTCCCGACCCCGGTGATCGTCGGAGTGGTCCTCACCCTCCTCCTCGCCGTCGTCGCGGACGCGCTGCTGGTGGCCCTCCAGTACGTCCTCACCCCGTGGAAGAGGCGGCGAGCCTGATGTACGAACTCTTCGAGGACCTCGGCAAGTGGCTGGTCAGCGGCTCCCAGTGGACCGGCCCCGATGGCATCGGGCACCGGCTCGCCGAGCACCTCCAGTACTCCCTGCTGGCCACCCTCATCGCGGCCGCCATCGGCCTCCCGCTGGGCCTGCTGATCGGCCACACCGGCAAGGGCGCCTTCCTCGCGATCAACCTCGCGTCCTTCGGCCGCGCGCTGCCGACCGTCGGTCTGGTGGTCCTGGTCTTCCTGGCCGGCGGCCTGTCGATGCTGCCGGTGTACGTCGCCCTGGTCGCGCTCGCGGTCCCGGCGATCGTCACCAACACCTACGCGGGCATGACGGCCGTCGACCCGGAGGTGAAGGACGCGGCGCGCGGCCAGGGCATGCGGGGCCACCAGGTCCTCCTCCAGGTCGAACTGCCGCTCGCGCTCCCCCTGATCATGACCGGCCTGCGCCTGGCCCTGATCCAGGTCGTCGCCACGGCGACCGTCGCCGCGTACGTCTCCTTCGGCGGCCTGGGCCGCTACGTCTTCGACGGACTGGCCCAGCGCGACCTCGTGCAGGTGCTCGGCGGCGCGGTACTGGTCGCCGTGGTCGCCGTCGTCCTGGACGTGGGCCTCGCCGGCCTGCAGCGCTTCCTCTTCCGCCACCGCACTGCCTAAGGATCCCCCGATGAATCGTCGTACCGTCCTCGGCGGCCTGTTCGCGGTCGCCTCCGTCCCCGCCCTCTCCGCGTGCGCCGGCGGCATCACGTCCCTCGACAGCCAGGGCACCGGCGGTGGCGGGGGCGGCTCCAGCAAGGGCGGAGTCACCATCGGCACCGCCAACTTCACGGAGAACCAGGTCCTCGGGTACCTCTACGCCGCCGCCCTGAAGGCGGCCGGCGTGAAGGTGACCGTCCGCCCCAATCTCGGCACCCGCGAGATCGTCATCCCGGCCCTGAAGGCCGGCGACATCGACCTCCTCCCGGAGTACCAGGGCGCTCTCCTCAACTACCTCGACCCCAAGGCCACCCCGACGGAGTCGGGCGCGATGCAGAACGCCCTCACCCTCGCCCTGCCGGCCGGCCTCCAGGTCCTGCCGTACGGCATGGCGGAGGACTCCGACGCCTTCGCCGTCACCCGCGAGACCGCCCGGAGGTACGGCCTGGCCTCCCTCGCCGACCTGCGGAAGCAGAACGGCAAGCTCGTCATCGGGGCCGCCCCCGAGGTGAAGAAGCGTCAGGTCGGCGCGGTCGGGCTGAAGGAGGTCTACGGCGTGGAGTTCAAGGAGTTCAAGTCGCTGGACTCCGACGGCCCGCTGGTCAAGGGCGCCCTGAAGAAGGGCGATGTGGACGTCGCGAACCTCTTCACCACCGACACCGACATCAAGGCCAACGACTGGGTGGTGCTCGCCGACCCCGAGCATCTGATCCCCAGCCAGCACATCGTCCCCCTCATCGCCGACCGCAAGGCCGACGACACGGTCCGCAAGGCCCTCGCCCGGCTCGGCAACGTCCTGACCACCGCCCAGCTGACCGAGCTGAACCGCCAGGTGGACAAGGACAAGAAGGACCCGGAGGACGTGGCGGACACATACGCGAAGCAGCACGGGCTGGCGAAGTGACGGTCCTTCCGCGGCCGCCCATCAAGGAGCGGTATCGCCGTGGCGATGATCTGACGACGAATGAGCCAAGTGTCGTTAAACCGCAACCCAGGGTGACCACGTGGGTGCTTACGGTGAACAAGCCTACTGGCACCACACCTGAGGAAGCGTCATGGCCTCCAACCGCAGGGCCTTCCTGACGGCCACCGCCGTCACCGCGCTGTCCGCCGCCTCGGCGGCGGCCGCACCCGGTCCTCGTGCCCACCCCCCACACACCGCACACACCGCGCACGCCGCCCTCGACGAACTCCTCGCGGGCAACCGGCGCTACGCGGCCGGCCGCCCCGGCCACCCGCACGACACCCCCGGCCGGCGCCGTCTGCTGGCCGCCGCACAGCACCCGTTCGCGGTGATCGTCGGCTGCATCGACTCCCGGGTGCCGCCCGAGCTGGTCTTCGACCAGGGACTCGGCGACCTGCTGTGCATAAGGACGGCCGGCCAGGTGCTGGACGAGGCCGTCCTCGGGTCCGTCCAGTACGGCGTGCAGGAGCTGGGCGTCGCGCTCGTGCTGGTCCTCGGACACGAGCGCTGCGGCGCCGTCGCCGCCACGCTGGAGCATCTGCGCTCCGGCGCGCCGGTACCGGGCCACCTGGAGCTGCTGGTGGAGGAGATCGCCCCCGCCGCCCGCCGCACCCGGGGCCTGTCCGGCGACTGGGCCGAGCACACCATGCGTGCCCACACCGCCTGGGTCCGGGACGCGATCCGCGCCGACCCGGCCTTCACCCCGGCCCATGTCGCGGCCGCCCGCTCCGACCTCGACTCCGGGCTCGTGTCCCTGCTGCCCTGAGCCGCCCGAACCCCCTCCCGAAGAAGCACCGTGAACCTGTCACGAGCCCTGTCCGTCCTGCGGTGGCCGCACGGTGGCCGGCTCCGGTGCGAACAGGGGGGTTGTCCCCAGTGCGGCGGGCGTGACGGCTCCCTAGGGTGGAGAGCATGAGCGCACTGGACTCGCGGGACGTCGACCTCAAGAAGGACCTGGACGCCACCGTGCGGGCACGCAGGGAACTGGGCGAGGAGTACGACTCCGCGCTCGTCGAATCCTTCCTGGAGAAGGTCGATCAGCGGATCGACGACGTGGTGGACCGCCGGGTGCGGCGGCACCTGGCCGAGCAGCGGATGGCGGACGCGCGCGGCGCCCGGCGGCCGAAGGGGTCCGACACCTGGGCCGAACGCTTCGGCTTCGCCATCGTGTCGCTGGTCCTGGCGATCCCGCTGTCCGCGATCGGCGGCGCCCTGGCCGGGATGTCCGGGATGGTGACCACCTGGGTCGGCATCGTCGGCGTCAACGCGGCCCAGGCCATGCGCCTCAACCCGGAGCTGGTCACCGGACGCCGCTCGGGCCGCTCCGCCGAGGACGACCGGGAGGACTGAGCGGACCGGTCCCCGCGCGGGAGCAGGAGCGCGGACGGCGGACCGCCGTGCGCGGGCGGGCGGCCGGGAATCGGGCGCAGCGCCCGCGGGAAGACTTGCGCGGGGACCGCCGCACCCCCGTTGCCGGGGGGCGGGACGACGGCGGTCCCCGCGAAGGACGCGGGCCGGGTCAGGGCCGGGCTTGCGCGTCCTGGGCGTCCATGGAGGTCCGGGAGCCGCTCCGGAGGTCCTTGGCGCCGTTCGGTGCCGGCCGGGGCGGGGAGCCGCTCCCGCCCTGCCGACACCCACCAATGTGCCGGAGCCGTGTTAAGCCGGTGCTGCGCGCACGTGACACGCTCGTACCACTTGCGAGACGACTCGGTCGGCCGAGGACACCGTAAGTTCGCCGCCGCCAGGGGCAGTTCACCTCGGGTTTGCTACTTGTTCCCGCCCTTGGCCAGGAAGGCCAGCAGGTCCTGCCGGCTGACCACGCCGGTCGGCTTGCCCTCGACCAGGACGATGGCCGCGTCCGCCGAACCCAGCACCTGCATCAGGTCGCCGACCGCCTCGCCGGAGCCGACCTGCGGCAGCGGGGCGCACATGTGCTTCTCCAGCGGGTCGTCGAGCGATGCCCGCTTGTTGAACAGGGCGTCGAGCAGCTCCCGTTCGACGACCGACCCGACGACCTCGGCGGCCATCACGTCCGGGTGACCGGCGCCCGGCTTGACGACCGGCATCTGCGAGACGCCGTACTCGCGCAGCACCTCGATGGCCTCACCGACCGTCTCCTCGGGGTGCATGTGGACGAGGGACGGGATGGAGCCGCCCACCTTGTCGTTGAGGACGTCGGCGACGCGGGCGCTGGGGCCCTCGTCCTCCAGGAAGCCGTAGTCGGCCATCCACTCGTCGTTGAAGATCTTGCTGAGGTAACCGCGGCCGCTGTCGGGCAGGAGGACGACGACGACGTCGTCCGGGCCGAGCCGCTCGGCGACCCGCAGCGCGGCCACGACGGCCATCCCGCAGGAGCCGCCCACCAGCAGGCCCTCCTCCTTCGCCAGCCGGCGGGTCATCTGGAAGGAGTCCTTGTCCGAGACCGGGACGATCTCGTCGGCGACGGTCCGGTCGTAGGCGGTGGGCCAGAAGTCCTCACCGACGCCCTCGACCAGGTACGGCCGCCCGGAGCCGCCGGAGTAGACGGATCCCTCGGGGTCGGCGCCGACGACCTTGACCTTGCCGTCGCTCGCGTCCTTCAGATAGCGGCCGGTGCCGGAGATGGTGCCGCCGGTGCCCACGCCCGCCACGAAGTGGGTGATCTTCCCCTCGGTCTGCTCCCACAGCTCGGGGCCGGTCGAGTGATAGTGCGAGAGCGGGTTGTTGGGGTTGGAGTACTGGTCGGGCTTCCAGGCGCCGGGGGTCTCGCGGACGAGCCGGTCGGAGACGTTGTAGTAGGAGTCCGGGTGCTCCGGGTCGACCGCCGTCGGGCAGACGACGACCTCGGCACCGTAGGCCCGCAGCACGTTGATCTTGTCGGTGCTCACCTTGTCGGGGCACACGAAGATGCACTTGTAGCCCTTCTGCTGGGCCACGATGGCGAGGCCGACACCGGTGTTCCCACTGGTCGGCTCGACGATCGTGCCGCCCGGCTTCAGCTCCCCGCTCTCCTCGGCGGCCTCGATCATGCGCAGGGCGATGCGGTCCTTCACGGAACCGCCCGGGTTGAAGTACTCCACCTTGGCCAGGACGGTGGCCTGGATGCCCTTGGTCACGTTGTTGAGCCTCAGCAGCGGGGTGTTGCCGACGAGGCTGATCATCGAGTCGTGGAATCGCACCGTTGTCTCCGGTTGCTTTCAAAAAACAGTGGTCGTAGTGGTTCCGCCAGCCTAAGGCCCCTGGGTGACGTGGGGCGGGCGTTCACTCCCCGTTGAGATTGACGAACGGGCTGTACGGGGCAAGGAGTGGATGTACGGCTACGAGGAGGTGGCGGCGACGCATGACGAGCATGTCGAGGGCGAGAGTGGCCCGGCGCATCGCGGCCGGAGCGGCGTACGGCGGTGGCGGGGCCGGGCTGGTCGGGGCGGCCGCCGTCGGCCTGCTGCTTGCGGAGATGCGGCTGGCCCGGCGCCATGTGGGCAACGGCAGCGGCGGCCGGGTACCGGCAGCCGACGGTGTGTACGGACAGGGGTACGACGTCCCGGGTGAACCTCCCCTCAGGCTGAGGCTGCTCGGCGACTCCACGGCGGCCGGGCAGGGGGTGCACCGGGCCGGGCAGACACCGGGGGCGCTGCTGGCCTCGGGGCTCGCGGCGGTGGCGGAACGCCCGGTGGAGCTGCGGAACGTGGCGTTGCCGGGGGCGCAGTCGGACGATCTGGACCGGCAGGTGGCGCTGGTGCTCTCGTCCCCGTACCCGCTTCCCGACATCTGCGTGATCATGATCGGTGCGAACGACGTGACGCACCGGATGCCGCCGACGCGTTCGGTACGGCACCTCGCGGCAGCGGTACGACGGCTGCGCACGGCCGGCGCGGAGGTGGTCGTCGGCACCTGTCCCGACCTCGGCACCATCGAGCCGGTGCAGCAGCCGCTGCGGTGGCTGGCCCGCCGGGCCTCGCGGCAGCTTGCGGCCGCGCAGACGATCGGGGCGGTGGAGCAGGGCGGGCGGACGGTGTCGCTGGGCGACCTGCTCGGGCCCGAGTTCGAGGCGAATCCGCGGGAGTTGTTCGGGCCGGACAACTACCACCCCTCCGCGGAGGGGTACGCCACGGCGGCGATGGCGGTCCTGCCCACCGTGTGTGCGGCGCTGGGCCTGTGGCCGGCCGAGGAGGAGCGGCCCGACGTGTCCCGTCGCGAGGGCTTCCTGCCGGTCGCCCGGGCCGCGGCGGAGGCCGCGTCGGAGGCGGGCACCGAGGTCACGGCGGCGATGCCGACCGGACCCCGGGGTCCGTGGGCGTTGCTGAAGCGCCGCCGCCGGCGCCGGGTGCCGGAGGCCGAGCCGGCGAGCCCGTCGGTGTGACCCCCCGGGGGGCCGTCTCCCGGGGCTGGAATCAACGCAGCCAAGCAAGCGCTTAGTAAATTGCGGTCAGTGTCACACCACGACACCAGTGACCTGGACCATACGGCCGGGTAACTTCCCAAGCGGCCCTGCCAACCTCGTACGCCCACTGGAGCCGTGATGCCCGAAGCCGTCATCGTCTCGACCGCCCGCTCCCCCATCGGCCGCGCCGGCAAGGGTTCCCTCAAGGACCTGCGCCCCGACGACCTGACCGCGACCATCATCCAGGCGGCGCTCGCCAAGATCCCCGAGCTGGACCCCAAGGACATCGACGACCTGATGCTCGGCTGCGGTCTCCCCGGCGGCGAGCAGGGCCACAACCTCGGCCGGATCGTCGCCGTGCAGATGGGCATGGACCACCTGCCGGGCTGCACGGTCACCCGGTACTGCTCCTCCTCGCTCCAGACCTCCCGCATGGCCCTGCACGCCATCAAGGCCGGCGAGGGCGACGTCTTCATCTCGGCCGGTGTCGAGACGGTCTCCCGCTTCGTCAAGGGCAGCTCCGACGGCCTGCCGGACACGCACAACCCCTTCTTCGCCGAGGCCGAGGCGCGCACCGTGGCCGTCGCCCAGCAGGAGGGCACCACGTGGCACGACCCGCGTGAGGACGGCCTGGTCCCCGACGCGTACATCGCGATGGGCCAGACCGCCGAGAACCTCGCCCGCTCGAAGGGCGTGACCCGCCAGGACATGGACGAGTTCGGCGTCCGTTCACAGAACCTCGCCGAAGAGGCCATCAAGAACGGCTTCTGGGAGCGCGAGATCACCCCGGTGACCCTCCCCGACGGCACGGTCGTCAGCAAGGACGACGGCCCGCGCGCCGGCGTCACGCTGGAGGGTGTCCAGGGCCTCAAGCCGGTCTTCCGCCCGGACGGGCTGGTCACCGCCGCCAACTGCTGCCCGCTCAACGACGGCGCCGCCGCCCTCGTCATCATGAGCGACACCAAGGCACGCGAGCTGGGCCTGACCCCGCTCGCCCGCATCGTGTCGACCGGCGTCTCCGGCCTCTCCCCGGAGATCATGGGCCTCGGCCCGGTGGAGGCCAGCAAGCAGGCCCTGCGCCGCGCCGGCCTGACCATCGGCGACATCGACCTGGTCGAGATCAACGAGGCCTTCGCCGCCCAGGTGATCCCCTCCTACCGCGACCTCGGCATCGACCTGGACAGGCTGAACGTCAACGGCGGCGCCATCGCCGTCGGCCACCCGTTCGGCATGACCGGTGCCCGCATCACCGGCACGCTCATCAACTCCCTGCAGTGGCACGACAAGCAGTTCGGCCTGGAGACGATGTGCGTCGGCGGCGGCCAGGGCATGGCGATGGTCATCGAGCGCCTGAGCTGATCAACTCTCGGTGTCCGAACGGGCACCGAAGGTCAGGGAACGGCCCGGAACCCGGAAAACACCCGGGTTCTGGGCCTGTTTGTGATCCAATCTCCCCCAGGATGTGACCTATCTCCCTAGCCGGGGGTATCACTGCAGGTCAGCGCAGGTCGATGCGATGACGGACGAAACCGCGGAACCAAAGTCCTGTCCGTTTCGTGACCTTACGCACTGACAACTGCTTAGTCCGCCCTTCAAGCTGATGTAGGAAGTCGGGGGTCGACTTTGAACCTGGGAGTACGTCAGTGAGCGCCATGCCCATCGCCCTGCTGCTCACCACGGCCGCCACGGGCGCCGTGGGCGTCGCCGTCCTGCGCACCGTCCTGAAACTGCGCCGTCAGCTCACGGAGCTGCAGGCCCAGCTCACCGCGGACCGGGCGGCCGCTCTGGGCGCCCTGCTGCCGGCCGCCCGCAGCGCCGCCGACGCCGACGAGATACGCGCGGCCGTGGCCGAGGCGCTCGCCGAGGAGCGGGAGCGGGAGCTGGCCGAGGCCCGCGCCTTCTGGGCCGCCCAGGAAGCCCGGGACGCCTCCGACACCCCCTCCCTGCTGGGTCTCGCCGACGGCGACCTGTTCCTGCCCCGGCAGACCGACTTCGCGGGCCTCGAACCGCTGGAGCCGGTCTCCGAGCCGACCACCGAGGCCGACGAGTTCGCCGGGGACTCCCCCGAACTGGCCGCGGCCCGCCGCCGCCACCCCTCGCACCCCGACTTCGTCCCGGTGCAGTCGCCGGCCGTGAACGACCACGAGCGCACGGTGACCACGCTGGAACAGCTGGCCGCCGAGCAGGTCGAACTCTCCGACGTCCGCCCCGGCCCCCTCGGCACCCTCGACGTCTACGTCTTCACCGACGGCACCACCCTGTGCATGACGCCCGGCCACCGCGAGACGGCCGAACATCTCGCAGCGGCCCTCCGCGACGGCCAGACCCCGTACCTGCTGGGCGGCTCGGGCATCTCCGGCGCCTACACCCTGACCTTCGCCTGCGGCGAGGACACGGTCTACATCCTGGCCGACCGGGTCATAGCGTCTCTCTGACGTCACACCCCCGCCCTCTTGCGCGCCTCCTCCACCAGACCCACCGCCTCGGCGACCTCGTCGGCACTCCGCAACACCACCGCCAAGTCATGTCCGGCGACGGTGATTTGGTCGGCCGCCGCGAACATGCCCGCGTCCGGCATCTCCCGAGGCTCCGCTTCCGGTTCCTCCAGCAGCTGGGCCCGCCGGGAGAGTTCCCTGGCCACAGCCAGGGCCTCCGCGGCGGCCCCCCGTTGCAGCCTGCTCTGCGGAGCGGCCCGCAGCTGGTCGGCGAAGTGATCCACTGCTCGGGTCAAGGGCGTCGTATCAACCACGCGCCGAGCGTAACGCGCCGCACTGTTGCCAATACGCGAACGCTCAGGCACGGTGACGTGAAGGACCGGCTTACATCCCCTTTGCGTTCGGAGGCGCCGATGTCCCAACTCTTCTCCGAGGAGACCCACCGCAATCTGCTCGCCCGCATCCCCCACTGCACCGGTCGTGAAGTATCCGACTGGCTGCGCACCGTTGAAGAAGGCCCCGCCCTGTTCCGCTTCGAGGAGAAGGTCAGCTGGCTCCGGCACGAGTACGACCTCGCGTACGGCCACGCCAAGGCGATTGTCCATGAGTACGACCTGAGGAGGGCGGCCCGGAAGCTGCTCTGAGACGCCGAAAGGGCCCCGGGTCGAACCCGGGGCCCTTCCCACGACCGGCGTGTCGGCTAGTCGTTGCTGCTGAAGATCGCCACCAGCCGCAGCATCTCCACGTAGATCCACACCAGGGTCATGGTGAGACCGAACGCGGCGAGCCAGGACTCACTGCGCGGGGCTCCGTAGGCGATGCCGTCCTCGATCTGCTTGAAGTCCAGCGTCAGGAAGAACGCACCGAGCACGATGGCGATGATGCCGACGATCGCACCGAGCGGACCGAAGCTGCGCAGGCCGCCGTTCTCGGCGACGCCGAACGCGACCAGCAGCAGGTTGACCACCATGACGAGCACGAAGGCGATGGCGATGGCCATGCCGATGCGGGCGTAGCGGGCGGTGACGCGGATCCAGCCGGCCTTGTAGATGAGCAGGGTCGCCGCCGAGACCGCCATGGTCCCGAGCACCGCCTGGAAGGGGGCACCGCTCCAGCGGCTGTTGTACATCTCGCTGATGACGCCGAGGAAGACGCCCTCGAAGGCGGCGTAGCCCAGGATGAGCGCGGGCGACGCGGTGCGCTTGAAGCTCTGCACCAGGGCCAGGACCATCGCGATGATCGCGGCGCCGACGGCGAGGTGGTAGCTCGTCGTCGAGACGGGCAGCAGCGCCCAGGCGAGGACGGCGCCGACGGCGACCGTGCCGAGCGTGAGGGCCGAGCGCATGACGACGTCGTCCATCGTCATCCGGTCGGTGGTGGCCGGGGCCTGCGGCGGGGCGCCTTGCTGCACGCCCTGCTGCGCATAGGGGTTCTGCGCGTACGGGTTCTGCCCGTAGGGGTTGCCCTGTGCGTACCCGGCCTGCGGTGCGGTGTTGAAGCCGGCGTAGCCGTTGTCGCGGCTGAACCCCCGTCGCGAGAAGACCGGGTTACTGCTCCTCATTTCACTCCTCCATGGCCACCCTGCGTGGCCTTGGCTCAAGAGTAATGGATTGGCAAAGGATCGACCGTAATACCTGGGGAGGATCTTTCCCCCGCCGTGCTCGGCAACACGCTACGCGCAGGGCTCATTCCCGGCCACGGGCGGGGCGGTCCAGGGGGAAGCCGGTGTAGGCCTCGGCCAGGTCGGTCTCGGCCGCGCGGGAGGAGGCGATGCGTTCCAGCCGGGCCAACTGGAGGCGGCCGTCGAACACGGTGGCGTCCGGGGCGCGGTGCAGCAGGGTCGTCATGTCGTAGGAGAACCGCTCGGCCTGCCAGACACGGTGCAGGCAGGTGGCGGAGTAGGTGTCGAGGAGGTCCGGGGAGCCGGTCTCCCGCTCGTGGACGAGCGCCCGTACGAAGGTCACGACGTCACCGACGGCCAGGTTCAGTCCCTTGGCGCCCGTGGGCGGCACGATGTGGGCGGCGTCGCCGGCGAGGAAGAGCCGGCCGTGGCGCATCGGCTCGTGCACGAAGGACCGCATGGGCGTGACGGACTTCTGGGTGATCGGGCCGCGGTCCAGCGTCCAGGCGTCGTCGGTCTCCAGGCGCCGTTCCAGTTCGGCCCACATCTCCTCGTCGCCCCATTCCCCGGCCTCGGTCCCGGCGGGCACCTGGAGGTAGAGGCGGGAGACGGACGGGGACCGCATGGACAGGAGGGCGAAGCCGCGGTCGTGGCGGGCGTAGACGAGTTCGTCGTGCGAGGGGGCGACGTCGGCGAGGACGCCGAGCCAGGCGTAGGGGTACGACCGCTCGAACACCCGGGAGGCGGCGGCCGGGAAGGCCTTCCGGGACACACCCCAGAATCCGTCGCACCCGACCACGTACTCGCACTCCAGCACGTCCTCGCGCCCCTGATACCGGAAGGGCACCCGCGGCCGGCCGCCCTCGGCCCCCTCGACGGCGAGCGCCTCCGCCTCGAACAGCAGCGGGCCGCCCTCCTCCAACTGGAGGGCGATGAGGTCCTTGCAGACCTCCGTCTGGGCGTACACCGTCACCGACCGACCGCCGGTCAGCCCAGGGAAGTCCACGCGGTGCCGCTGCCCGGCGAACCGCAGCTCGATCCCGTCGTGCCGCAGCCCCTCCCGGTCCATGCGCCGCCCGGCACCGGCCGCGCGCAGCACGTCCACCGTGCCCTGCTCCAGGATCCCGGCCCGCTGCCGGTGCTCGACGTAGGCGCGGTCACGGCTCTCCAGGACGACGGAGTCGATGCCGGCCGCATGCAGCAGCCGCGCGAGGAGGAGTCCGGCGGGGCCGGCTCCGATGATGCCGACAGTGGTGCGCATCGGTCGTGTCCTTCCGAGTGAGCGCCGTTCGCTGTTCGCCAGGTGAAGTTTCCTTCACCATCTGGAACGCGAGTCTCCGGCCGCGAACGTCTGCTGTCAACGGTCGCGCGGCGGACGTCAGCGGCGACCCGGGCCCGCGGCCGGACGCGGAGAACCGCACCGAAAGAGCCGCACCCACTCGCCTACTCGGACCAGGGCTGGAAGCCGGTGTCGAGGACGGCTTCCAGGGACGCGCGCAGCCGAGCCGCCTCCTCGGCGCCGAAGCTCTCCTCGAACTCGGCCTGCACGGCCCTCCACAGCGGGAGAGCCTCCTTCAGCCGGGCGGCGCCGTCCGGCGTGATGGCGGCGATCCGTGCGCGCCGGTCGGCCGCCGACGTCTCGACGGTCACCAGACCCTCGCGCGCGAGCGGCTTGAGGTTCGAGGCCATCGTCGTACGGTCCATGGCGATCATGTCGGCGAGCGTGGTGATCGTCGTCTCTCCGTGCGCGCTGAGCCTCTGCAGGATGCTGAACTGCGTGGCACGGAGACCGACCGGGGCCAGGGCCTTGTCGTAGGTCGCACCGAGATAGCGGGCCGCCTTGCGCAGCGCCAGGTTGTTGCACAGACCTGCGATGTTCGTCGGCGTAGGGGGCATGGTCTCCTCCGGAAATTCCCCTACACGATATGAGCTTATGCTCCTAATCGCACCTGCGGGCGGTCCCGGGCGGCCGTCCCGCCGGGGATGGCCGGAGGGCGCCGCAGATCAGCGGTCGTGGTCGCGGTCGCGGTGTGGACTTTTCCGCTCGACTCCTCTTCGGCCGAGACCCCCCGCTCCACGGGGCGGGCTTGCCGCCCCACAGATAGGAGCATATGCTCCTAATTACCGGTGCCGCCCACCCTCGGCATGCCCCCGCACGGCATCCAGCCGCACCGCACGCCTCCTCCCCCCAATCCAGAAAGCCCCGTCATGGAAACCCCGGTCCGATCCGCTCCCGAGCCTGGCCAGACACCCTCCGCAGCCACCGAGCGCTCCCCCGGGCCGGGCCGGGCCGCCCGCCGCCGGCCGCCCGTGCGGACCTGGCTCCAGCCGGCCCTGATCGCCCTGATCGTCGCGGCGGCCTTCGTCAGCTGCTACGTCGGCCTGCAGCGCAGCCCCCAACCGCACCAGATACCCATCGCCGTCGCCGCGCCCCACCTTCCGGACGAGATCCGCCAGGCGCTCGGCGACAGCGTGGAGGTCCACCCCGCCGCCGACGCCGCGACCGCACGCCAGGCGGTGGAGCACCATGACGCCGTCGCCGCGCTCAGCGCCGACGGCCCGGACCGGCTGCGCCTTCAGATCGCGGGAGCCGACGGCACGTCGACCACCTCGGCGGTCAAGACCCTCGTCGGTGCCTACGCGCGCGGCGCGGGCGAGCACGTCACCGTCGACGACGTCGTCCCCCTGACCCGCTTCGACACCCGGGGTCTGGCCGGCTTCTACATGGCCTTCGGGGTGACACTGGCCGGCTTCGTGCTCGGCTCGAACGCCCTCGGCCTGGCCGGTCACCTGCGCCTGCGGCACCGGTTCTGGCTGCTCGGCGGCGCCTCCGTGGCCATCGGCACGGTCGCCGCGGTCATCGCCGGACCCCTTCTGGGGGCGGTACCGGCCCCCCTCGTTTCGCTGATCTTCACGCTCGGCCTGCTGGCGGGTGCGGCCGCCTTCACCACCAAGCTGCTCGGCACCTACCTCGGTCCGGTCGGGATCCCGGTCGCCACGCTCGTGCTCCTCACCGTCGGCAATGCCACCAGCGGCGCCACCATCGGCGCGGATCTGCTGCCCGCCGGGGCCCGCGCCGTCTCGGCGCTGCTGCCACCGGGCGCGGCCGTCCGCGCCATCACCGGCCTGAGCTACTTCGACGGCGCGCACACCACAGGCCCCCCTGATCACGCTCGCGCTGTGGGCCGTCGTCGCCGCACTCCTGGTCGGCCTGCGGCACCGCCTGACGCAGCGTCGCGCCGCCGCGAGCTGACCCGGAGTCCCGGCCACCGCCCGCCGATGGGCGGAACCCCGCCGGCCTCCATAAGTTGGGAAGCGGCCGCCGCACACCACGGCACAGGTCGATCCACCCCCTCACGCGGGTGCGATCACCCCACACCCCCGACTCGGCCGTCCAGAAGGAGATCGAACGATGGTTTCCAGCAACCCCGTTCTCATCGCCAACGCCGGTGACGTCGGCCGCACCGCGCTGGAGCAACTGCGCGCGCAGGACGTGCCCGTGCGCGTGATGGTGCGCCGCGACGACGAGCGTGCCGCTGAGCTGCGGGCGCTCGGCGCGGACGTCGTCCTCGGCGATCTGACCCGGCCCGAGACCGTCGCGGCCGCCCTGAAGGGTGTCCGGAGCATGTACTTCGCGATGCCCGTCTCACCGGACCATCTGCTGGCGGCCACCGTGGTGGCCAGCGTGGCCCGGGAGCACGGGGAACTGGACGGCCTGGTCGGCATGTCCCAGATGACCGTCTCGCAGATGACCGCCACCAGTACCGCGGAGTCGCACCAGCAACGGCTGCACTGGCTGGCCGAGCAGGTGCTGAACTGGTCGGGACTGCCGGTGGTGCACATCCGGCCGACGTCGTTCCTGGACAATCCGCTGTTCACCACGGTGGCCGCACGGTCGATCCGGGCGAACGGCACGATCGCGCTGCCGTTCGGCACCGGGCGCACTTCACCGATCGCCGCGGAGGACGTCGCCCGGGTGGTCGCCACCGTGCTCCGCGACCCGGCACCGCACGTCGGGAAGGCCTACGAGCTGACCGGGCCCCGTACCCTCGACATGACGGAGATGGCCGGGGAGTTCTCGCGGGCACTGGGGCGTCCGGTGACCTACGTGGACGTGCCGCTGGACCGGTGGCGAAACGAGGTGCTCGCGAAGGTGGGTCTGCCGCCGCACACCGAACAGCACATCGCCACGATGGCCCGGCTGCACCGCGAGAACCGCTACGACCGGGCGTCCGACGACGTCGAACGGATCACGGGTGTGCCCGCCCAGTCGGTCGAGGTGTTCGTGGCCGCTCGCAAGGACCTCTACCTGGGCTGAGCCCGAGAGTGACTCGCAGCCTGTGCTGGAGGGGCGGAAAGTGCCCGGAGCCGGACTTGAACCGGCACGCCCGCGAAGGGGCAGCGAGGTTTAAGCTCGCCGTGTCTGCATTCCACCATCCGGGCAGGCCATGGGCTCCGCTTCGAGTGTCCGAGCCTATCGGGACGCATCCCTCGAACAGCGGAAGGGACGGCCCGATGTTGTCTTATTTTATTGACGTCTGAGGGTGCATCAGCCCATGGAACGGGCCATCCGCACTTGCCAACAGCGTGACGTGGCGTGGGCACGCGCGTACGCGGAATGACGGAATTTCACCTACCGAACGAGGGCGGCCCACCTGTTCTGGACCATGGAGGGTCTCAGGGTCGCCCGTCCTCCCCAGGTATGACTCGGGCCCGCTCCGTCCGACCGGAGTCGCCCTCAGGAACGGGAACAGCGACTGACTACACGGGCCGCTGACGCCTGGACGATGGATCAGTCCCCACGAACAGTCGTCGTCCCGACAGGAGCACCCTCCCGTGACCACCACACCCACCGCCGGCCGAACCACGGCCGTGGCCGCACGCGCCACGGAGCTGTCGAAGATCTACGGGCAGGGCGAGACCCGGGTGGTCGCCCTGGACCGGGTCTCCGTCGACTTCCGGCAGGCCGAGTTCACCGCGATCATGGGCCCCTCCGGTTCCGGCAAGTCCACGCTGATGCACTGCGTGGCGGGCCTGGACAACTTCTCCTCGGGATCCGTGCGCATCGGCGAGACCGAGCTGGGCTCGCTGAAGGACAAGCAGCTCACCAAGTTGCGCCGGGACAAGATCGGCTTCATCTTCCAGGCGTTCAACCTGCTGCCGACGCTGACCGCGCTGGAGAACATCACCCTTCCGATGGACATCGCGGGCCGGAAGGCCGACAAGGCGTGGCTGGACCAGGTCATCCAGATGGTCGGCCTGTCCGGGCGGCTCACCCACCGGCCCTCGCAGCTGTCCGGCGGCCAGCAGCAGCGGGTCGCCGTCGCCCGCGCGCTCGCCTCCAAGCCCGACATCATCTTCGGTGACGAGCCGACCGGAAACCTCGACTCGCGCTCCGGCGCCGAGGTGCTGGGCTTCCTGCGCAACTCCGTGCGCGAGCTGGGCCAGACGGTGGTCATGGTGACCCACGACCCGGTGGCGGCGGCCTACGCGGACCGCGTGGTCTTCCTCGCCGACGGCCGGATCGTGGACGAGATCCACGGCCCCACGGCGGACTCCGTGCTCGACCTCATGAAGCAGTTCGACGCGAAGGGCCGTACCAGCTGATGTTCCGCACCGCGCTGCGCAACGTACTCGCGCACAAGGCCCGGCTCCTGATGACCGTGCTCGCCGTCATGCTCGGTGTGGCGTTCGTGTCCGGGACCCTGGTCTTCACCAACACCATCTCCGACGCCTACCAGAACAGTTCCGCCAAGGGCTTCGACCAGGTCGACGTCGCCGTCCGGGCCAAGTACCAGGACTCCGAGGGCGACCGGGTCGGCAAGACCCCCGAGCTGACCCAGGCGCTGCTCGACAGGGCCACGAAGGCCCCGGGCGCCGCCTCCGCCACCGGTGTCGTCACCGGCTTCACCGCACTCGCCGACAAGGACGGCAAGCTGATCGGCGGCGGCTGGCAGTCCGAGGGCGGCAACTACTGGGGCACCAAGGACGCCCGGTATCCCCTCACCGACGGCCACGCGCCGCGCGGCAAGGACGAGGTGCTGATCGACTCCAAGACCGCCGAGCGCGCGGGCTACAAGGTCGGCGACACCGTGCGCATGTCCGTGAACGGCCCGGTGCTCACCCCGCGCGTCAGTGGCATCTTCACCACCGACGACGGCAACGTGGCCGCGGGCGGCAGCCTCGCCCTGTTCGACACGCCGACCGCGCAGCAGCTGTTCGGCAAGAAGGGCACGTACGACGAGATCGACGTGAAGGCGGCGGCCGGTACCGGCCAGAGCGCGCTCAAGTCCGCCCTGGACAAGACCCTGCCGTCCCGGCTCGTGGAGACCACCACCGGCCGGCAGCTCGCCGACGACCAGGCGCGGATGATCTCCTCGTCGATGAGCGGTCTGAAGCAGGGCCTGCTGGTGTTCGCCGGCATCTCCCTGTTCGTCGGCACGTTCATCATCGCCAACACCTTCACCATGCTGGTCGCCCAGCGCACCAGGGAACTGGCCCTGATGCGGGCGGTCGGCGCCTCCCGCCGGCAGGTCACCCGCTCGGTGCTGATCGAGGCGTTCGTGGTGGGCACGGTCGCCGGTGCGACCGGTCTGGTCGCCGGCATCGGCATCGGGGCCGGGCTGCGGACGCTGCTGGGCTCGTTCGGCGCGAGCATGCCCGACGGGCCGCTGGTGATCACGCCGGGCACCGTGGTCGCCGCGCTCGCGGTGGGCATCGTGATCACTGTGCTGGCCGCCTGGCTGCCCGGCCGCCGGGCCGCGAAGATCCCGCCGGTGGCGGCGATGAGCAGCGTGCACGCCAAGGCGACCACCAAGTCGCTGGTGCTGCGCAACACGTTCGGCGCGCTGTTCTCGGCGGCCGGCGTCGCGGTGATCCTCTCGGCCACCTCGATGAACGCCGACACCGGCCAGGGCCTGATGGGGATGGGCGCGGTCCTGCTCATCATCGGTGTGTTCGTCCTGACCCCGCTGCTGTCCCGCCCGCTGATCGCGGCCGCCGCCCCGGTGCTGCGCGTGTTCGGTGTCTCGGGCAAGCTGGCCCGGCAGAACTCGGTGCGCAACCCGCGCCGTACGGCGGCCACGGCGTCCGCCCTGATGATCGGTCTGACCCTGATCACCGGTATGACGGTGATGGCTGGCAGCCTGCAGACGGCGATCGACAAGATGGCAAGCTCGGCGATCCGCGCCGACTACGTCGTGTCCATGGCCAACCGCGGCCCGCTCTCCCCCGGAGTGGCGAAGAAGATCGCCGCCGACACCGACGTCACCGCCAGCAGCCCGCTGCGCAACGCCGAATCCCGCATCGACGGCCAGACCGAGTTCCTGACCGGCGTGAACGGCTCGGCCATCGGCAAGCTGACCGACCTCAAGGTGGACGACGGCTCCTTCACGGTCGGTGGCACACAGGTCGTCGTCGACCAGGACCGGGCCAAGTCGTTCGGCTGGAAGACCGGTTCGCAATTCACCGTCCACTACGAGGACGGCAAGTCGCAGAAGCTGACCGTGGCCGGGGTCTACGAGGGCAACGACATGCTCAACGGGATCATGCTCGACAACCGGACCCTCACCCCGCACCTGAGCGATCCGTCCGACATGCAGGTCATGGTCAAGACGGCGGACGGCGCCTCCGACGCGGCCAAGGACAAGCTGGAGAAGTCCCTCGGCTCCAACCCGGCGATCAAGGTTCAGGACAAGCAGGACATCTCCAACGACATCGCACAGATGTTCACGATGATGCTGAACATGCTCTACGGCCTGCTCGGCATGGCGGTGATCGTCGCGGTCCTCGGCGTCATCAACACCCTGGCCATGTCGGTGTTCGAGCGCTCACAGGAGATCGGCATGCTCCGCGCGATCGGCCTGGACCGCAAGGCCGTCAAGCGGATGGTCCGCCTGGAGTCCCTGGTGATCTCCCTGTTCGGCGGCGTGCTCGGCATCGGTCTGGGCGTGTTCTTCGGCTGGGCGGCGGGCGAGCTGCTGGGCACGAAGATGCCGACGTACGAACTGGTCCTGCCCTGGGGCCGGATGGCGGTCTTCCTGCTGCTGGCGGCGACGGTCGGCATCCTGGCCGCGCTGTGGCCGGCCCGGCGCGCGGCCCGGCTGAACATGCTGGCCGCGATCAAGGCCGAGTAGCCCTGCCCCAGGACGCCCGGGGCCCCGTTCCGCGACCGGAACGGGGCCCTTCGCCGTGTCAGGGGTTCCAGGTACGGGTGCGCAGCGGGAGCCCGGAGGCGCCGGACTGCGGGGTGCGGACCGCCAGGACCTGGTTGACGCCGATGCGGTTGCGCTCGAAGGCGAGCGCGGACGCGGCCATGTACAGCCGCCAGACGCGGGCGCGGCCGGGACTGGTGAGGCGGGCCGCGCGGTCCCAGCCGGCTTCCAGGTTGGCGACCCACTGGCGCAGGGTGCGCGCGTAGTGCTCGCGGATCGACTCCACGTCCCGGACCTCGAAGCCGGCGCGCTCCAGCTGGGTGACGGTGGTGCCGATCGGGGCGAGTTCTCCGTCCGGGAAGACGTAGGCGTCGATGAACCGGTCGGTCTCGTACGCCGTTTCGTCGTGCTGCGGGCGGCGGGCGATCTGGTGGTTGAGCAGCCGTCCGCCCGGCTTCAGCAGGGCGTACAGACTGTTCGCGTACTCCAGGTAGCGTTCGGCGCCGACGTGCTCGGCCATGCCGATGGACGAGATGGCGTCGTAGGGCCCGTCCGCGACGTCCCGGTAGTCCTGGACCCGGATCTCCACCCGGTCGGTCAGGCCTTGGTCGGCGACGCGTTTGCGGGCGTACGCGGCCTGCTCCTGCGACAGCGTGACCCCGACGACGCCGACTCCGTGCTCACGGGCCGCGTGGATGGCCATCGAGCCCCAGCCGCAGCCGATGTCCAGCAGCCGCTGACCCTCCCTCAGGCCGAGTTTGCCGCAGACGAGTTCGAGCTTGTCGCGCTGGGCGGACTCCAGGGTGGCACCTGTTTCCACGGGCTCCCAGTAGGCGCACGAGTAGACCATCGACGGCCCGAGGACCGTCTCGTAGAAGTCGTTGCCGACGTCGTAGTGGTGGCTGATGGCCCGCTTGTCGCTGTGGCGTGTGTGCAGATGACGGCGTCGGCGCACCTCCTCGCGCGGTGGGGCGGGCGGGATCGGCGGCCCGGCGAGCTTCAGCAGGCCGCGACCGGCGGCCCGTACCCGGGGGTCGCGCAGTGCCTGGACGAGGCCCGGTGCGTCCTCCCCGCGCTCCCACACCAGCCCGGCCATGGCGTCGAGAACGGCGTACAGGTCGCCCTCGACATCCAGGTCTCCGGCGACCCAGGCGCGGGCGAGGCCCAGCTCACCCGGCTTGAACAGCATGTGGCGCAGGGCGCGGCGGTTGCGCAGGACGAGGGCCGGCGCATCCGGCGGTCCCGCCTGCGACCCGTCCCAGGCCCGTACCCGCACCGGGAGCGGCACTCCCAGCATCTGCTCGGCAAGACTCCTCAGCCGCGACGCGGCGTCGGCCATGGCGCACCTCCGGTGAAAGGAATCGGCCCGCTGGATCGTCTCCATCCGGCTTGCAGAGGAACGACCCCGCACGGCGACGTCATTCCCCGCCGCGCGCTCCTGCCGACACGATGGCCGATCCTTCACCCCTGACGCACCAGTGCGGCGGGATTGTGCAGGCACCGGTGGCGCCGGTCAAGTCCCGATATGCAGGGGCGTGCCCGGCCTGGGACGAAAGGCCCTAATGGATGACAGAACATCCCGTTCGCCCCTCCCCCCCCAAACTCTTCGGATGTGAACTGCCATGACTCGTCTCTCCAAGTTCCAGCGCGTTGCCCTGCTCGCCGCTTCGACCACGGTGATCACCGGAGGCCTGATGCTGCCGGGCACGGCGTTCGCGGCCCCGCAGACCGCCACCGTCGCCACCGACGCCCACGGCGCCGACTCGGCCGCGCAGTGGGCGGCGACCACCGACCACACGAGCGGCGTCACGGCCGAGCTTCCCGGACAGCCCGAGAAGGAGACGATCTCCGAGAACGGCGTGGAAGGCCGTACCTATACGGTGCCGACCGAATACGGAGCCATGGCCTTCGGGGTCTTCGACGCGCCGGACGGCAGCGCGTGGGATCTCGCGGCCAACCTGCAGAGCGCACTGGACGGCTACAACAGTGACTCCAAGTCCCCCGACGACGTGCTCACCAGCAGCGATGTCCAGGAGGGCACCACGGCCGACGGCCAGCCCGCCCTCGACGCCGCGCTCTCCGCCCCTGACGGCACCATCGGCCACGTCCGTTTCATCGACGCCGGCGACCACATGGTCGAGATCGTGGTCCTGGGCACCCAGGACGCCCAGCAGGACGTGGACGCGGACTACATGCAGCTCCTCAACGGTCTCCAGCTGCCGGGCGGCACCACCACCCAGTCCTACTGACCCGACATCCCCGCTACAAGCGGCTCAGCATGAGCGAGAGGGCGCCCAGGGCGTCCTCTCTGTTCCGTCCCTGGCCGCCTGCGCGGGCGACGTACGTCTGCAGCAGGACCTGCCCTTTGCGGCCGGTGATCTGCGTGTAGTAGTCGTCCGTCTTCAGGCCCGTTTCGTCGACGACCCGGCGGCCCTGCTCGACCGTGACCTCGTCGAAGCCCTTCGGCGCCGTCATGCCGATGTCGCGAACGTCTTCGTACCGCTGCTTGCTCCCGGAGTCCCGCTCGGTCTGGCAGCGCTGCGCATCCGCGCGGTAGCGCGCGACGTCCGCCGCGGCGCCGTCGTCGTCCCGGTGGACGATGACGATCGACGTGCCGATCACCGTCTGATCCGACTTCTGGGCACTGCGCTGCAGGGCGGCCAGCGCGTCGACCGCCGGTTGCGAGACGAGGGCGCAGCTGTCGTCGGCGAAGGCCTCCGTGGCGTCATCGGTTTCGTAGGGACTGCCGCGCACAAAGCCGGAACCCCAGTCCGCGGGGGCCAGCGTCACACGTTTCGCGAGGTCCCGGGCCTGTGCGGCCGTCTCGACGGGCGCGCTCCCCTTGTCCCGGCCGCCGAGAACGATCACCAGCGCCACGGCCACCACGACCGCGGCACCGGCGCCGATCAGCACGGGAGGCCTGCGCCACCAGACACGCCGGGGAGGTGGCGGGCTGGAGTCGCGTACCCCGTAGAGGGGGCCCGGCGGCGGGCCGGGGGGCGGGCCGGGGGGCGGGCCCGGCGGCGGGCCGGGCGGTTGGGTGGTCACGTCCGTCCTGTACCACCGGCGACCGCGATGCGGTGGCACCACGGGCAGAGATCACCTGACTGACAGCGGAATCGGCCGCCCCTGACGGTCCGCGCACATGCCGAAGGGGCCGCCCGCACCACGGATGGCAGGCGGCCCCTTCGGGCTGAACAGGGTGACCGGAGGTCAGGAGGCCTTGGCCTTCTCCTCGGTCTTCGCGGCGGCGACCGGAGCCGGCTTGGCGGCCTCGTAGAACTCCTCGCGCGGGTTCTCCATGGCGCCGAGGGAGACGACCTCGCGCTTGAGGAACATGCCGAGGGTCCAGTCGGCGAAGACGCGGATCTTGCGGTTGAAGGTCGGCATCGCCATGCCGTGGTAGCCACGGTGCATGTACCAGGCGAGGCGGCCCTTGAGCTTGATCTTCATCTTGCCCATGACGATCATCGCGACGCCCTTGTGGAGGCCGAGACCGGCCACCGCGCCCTTGTTGGCGTGCGAGTAGTCCTTCTGCGGGAAGCCCCGCATACCGGAGATCACGTTGTCGCCGAGCGCCTTGGCCTGGCGCAGCGCGTGCTGGGCGTTCGGCGGGCACCAGGCGTTCTCGTTGCCCGCCTTGCGGCCGACGAGGTCCGGGACCTGTGCGTTGTCGCCGGCGGCCCAGATGTAGTCCGTGCCCTTGACCTGGAGGGTCGGCTCGCAGTCGACATGGCCGCGGGGGCCGAGGGGCAGGCCGAAGCGGGCGAGCGCCGGGTTCGGCTTCACGCCGGCGGTCCAGACGATGGTGTTGGAGTCGACCTCGAGGCCGTTCTTCAGCACCACGTGGCCGTCCACGCAGGAGTCCATGGAGGTGGAGAGGTAGATCTCCACGCCCCGGCTCTCCAGGTGCTCCTTGCCGTACTGGCCGAGCTTGGGGCCGACCTCGGGGAGGATCTTGTCGGCGGCGTCGACGAGGACGAAGCGCATGTCCTCGCGGGAGACGTTCTTGTAGTACTTGGCCGCGTCCCGGGCCATGTCCTCGACCTCGCCGATGGTCTCCGCGCCCGCGAAGCCACCGCCGATGAAGACGAAGGTGAGCGCCTTGCGGCGGATCTCCTCGTCGGTCGTGGAGTCGGCCTTGTCCAGCTGTTCGAGGACGTGGTTGCGCAGGCCGATGGACTCCTCGATGCCCTTCATGCCGATGCCCTGCTCGGCGAGGCCGGGGATCGGGAAGGTGCGGGAGACCGCGCCCATCGCGATGACCAGGTAGTCGAAGGGCAGCTCGTACGCCTCGCCCACGAGCGGGGCGATCGTGGCGACCTTGCGGTCCTGGTCGATGGTGGTGACCCGGCCGGTGAGGACCTCCGCCTTCGGCAGCACGCGTCGCAGCGGGACGACGACGTGCCGGGGAGAGATGTTGCCGGCGGCGGCTTCGGGGAGGAAGGGCTGGTAGGTCATGTACGACCGGGGGTCGACGACCGTGACGGTCGCCTCTCCGTAGCGCATCTTCTTCTGGATGCGCCGAGCTGCGTACAGGCCTACGTACCCACCGCCTACTACGAGGATCCTGGGACGCTCCGTGGTGCTCATGCCATCGAGTATCCACCCGCCCTCGGAGGGGTGCTCGTGCGCCCCTTCACAAGGTCTGACAGGCCCTGTGCTAAACTCCGCGGCCCGCGTGACACAGGTCATGACACGGAACGGGAACCGCGGGGCGGTTCGACCCGTTGTCAAGGGCGCGTGAGCTGCCCCTCCGGGCTCCGGGACACCCCGTGAGCCACTCGCCCGGACCGTCCGGAACGCCTTCGCACGGCACCCGCGCGAGGCGCTCGCGAGCGTGCTCCAGGGCCCGTTGAGCCCCCGGACGGGCCAACAGGGACCCTCGGATCGCCCGACAGAGCCCAATTCCTTGTGAAGAACTTCACGAAGTTTTCCGGCGGGGTGTCGCGGAGCGGCTCGCTGACCGCCCCGCAACAGCGCTCATACGTTATCCGGACTGCTCAGCCGCGGGCTACCGTCCAGTAACAAAGGAGACCTAGGCCACGGACCACGCGATGCCGTCGAGGATGTCGTGCTCGCTGACGACGACCTCCTCGGCCCCGATCCGCTCCATGATCGCGAGCAGGACGAGGGCGCCCGCGCCGATGACGTCGACCCGGCCCGGGTGCATGGACGGGATCGCCGCGCGCTCGGCGTGCGTGGAGCGCAGCAGCCGCTCGGTGATCTCGCGGACGCGCTCCCGGGAGATACGGGAGTGGTGGATGCGCTCGGAGTCGTAGTCGGGCAGGTCCTGGGCGATCGCGGACACGGTGGTGACCGAGCCGGCGAGGCCGACCAGAGTGTGCGCCTCGCGCAGCGGGACCGTCTCCTCGGCGAGGTCCAGGGCGGCCTCGATGTCGGCGCGCACGGCGGCGATCTGCTCCTCGGTGGGCGGGTCGCTCACCTTGCCGTCGTGCACCAGGTGACGTTCGGTCATCCGCACGCAGCCGATGTCCACGGACCGCGCGGCCCGTACGTGGTCGTCGCCGACGACGAACTCGGTGGAGCCGCCGCCGATGTCCACCACCAGGTAGGGCTTGGCGAGGTCGTCGCGGCCCCTGAGCTCCTTCGTGGCACCGGTGAAGGAGAACTCGGCCTCCCGGTCGCCGGTGATGACCTCGGGCTCGACGCCCAGGATGTCCACGATGCCGCGCACGAACTCGTCCCGGTTGGACGCGTCCCGGGAGGCCGACGTCGCCACGAACCGCACCTTCGTGGCGCCCAGTTCGCGGATGAGGGCCGCGTACTCACGGCACGCCGCGAACGTCCGCTGAAGCGCCTCGGGCGCCAGCCGTCCGGTGCGGTCCACGTCCTGGCCGAGCCGCACGATCGTCATGCGCCGGTCCAGTTCCAGCAGCTCACCGGTGGCCGGGTTCACGTCGGCCACGAGCAGCCGGATGGAGTTCGTTCCGCAGTCCACGGCCGCCACCCGCGAGAAGCCGTCGGTGACCAGCGGCTTGTAGGCGAAGAACCCGCTGCGCGTCTCGGCGGGGTCGAGGACCGTGCCCTCCTCGCCCGGGTGCTCGTCCGCCGGGTCGGGCGCCTCGAGCGGCTGCACGCACGGTCCCTTCCGCCACCACTCGGGCAGCATCGCGATGGCCTCGTCGCCGAGCGGGTTCACCCCCGGGCCCGCGGCCAGCGAGTGGCCGACCAGGACGTGCAGGCACTTCACCCGGTCCGGCATGCCGCCCGCGCTCGGGAAGCCCTCCAGGACCTCGATCTCGTCCCGGCGCCGGATGTAGTCCTCGTGCGCGGCCCGGTAGGCGGCGGCCAGCTCGGGGTCGCTCTGCAGCCGCTCCGTCATCTCCTTCATGACGCCGTTCGCCTCCAGCGTGCCGATCGCCGAGGCGGCGCGCGGGCACGTCAGGTAGTACGTCGTCGGGAACGGCGTGCCGTCGGGCAGGCGAGGTGCCGTCTCCACGACGTCCGGCTGACCGCACGGGCAGCGGTGCGCGATGGCCCTGAGGCCCCGCGGCGGGCGGCCGAGCTGCTGCTTGAAGGCCTCTACGTCCGCGTCGGTGGGCTCGGTGCGCGGAGTGGGCGGCGGAGGCGTTTCCATGACTGCTTTCAGAGTGGCTTTCTGTCGGTTCACCGGCCGGGGGCCGGCTACTGGTCGGAGGCGTCGGACTTGTCGACCCCGTCCCAGACGTTCGCGTACCAGGGCCGGTGGGCGGCCCGGAGGTCGGCGCGGGACTGCTTGGCCGCGCCCGGGTCGATCACGACGTACCCCGTCTCCCCGGGCATCACATAGTGCAGCCGGCGCCGGATCTGCTGCTTGGCGTAGGCGTCGTCCTGCCAGCGCGCCTTCAGGTCACGCAGCTGCTCGACGCGCTTGCGGGCCCGCTCCTGCTGCCGTTGCTGGTCGGCGATCTCGGCGCGCTGGGAGACGTACTGCCGCATCGGGTAGGCGAGCGCGACGATCAGCGTGCACAGCACCAGGGCGAGCAGGGCGGCGCGGCCGGTGAGCCGGGAGCGGCGGGCCTGCCGCTTGGTCTGGGAGCGGTAGACCCGGGCCGCCGTCTGCTCCCCGAGCAGCCTGAGCCTGGTCGCGGTGGAGAACCGGTCCCGGTCCTTCACGGCCATGTCCCGCCTCCCCTTCACACGTGCGTACGTCCCCGCACACGGTACGGGACCGGGTACGGGGACGTACGTACGACTGGCTAAGGCTTGCCCGGGGTTGAGCCCCGGTTGGGTCAGCCCTTGAAGCGCGGGAAGGCGCTGCGGCCGGCGTAGACCGCGGCGTCGTCGAGGATCTCCTCGATGCGCAGCAGCTGGTTGTACTTGGCGACGCGGTCCGAGCGGGCCGGGGCGCCGGTCTTGATCTGACCGCAGTTCACCGCGACGGCGAGGTCGGCGATGGTGACGTCCTCGGTCTCACCGGAGCGGTGGGACATCATGCACTTGAAACCGTTGCGCTGGGCCATCTCGACGGCGTCCAGGGTCTCGGTCAGCGAACCGATCTGGTTCACCTTCACGAGCAGGGCGTTCGCGGAGCCCTCCTCGATGCCGCGGGCCAGGCGCTCCGGGTTGGTGACGAAGAGGTCGTCGCCGACGATCTGGACCTTGTCGCCCAGCTTGTCGGTGATGACCTTCCAGCCGGCCCAGTCGTCCTCGAACAGCGGGTCCTCGATGGAGACGAGCGGGTAGGCCGCCACAAGCTCCTCGTAGTACTCCGTCATCTCGGCGGCCGAGCGGGACTTGCCCTCGAACTCGTACTTGCCGTCCTTGTAGAACTCGGACGCGGCGACGTCGAGCGCGAGCGCGATCTGCTCGCCGGGGACGTAACCGGCCTGCTTGATGGCCTCGACGATGAGGTCGAGGGCGGCGCGGTTGGACTCCAGGTTCGGGGCGAAGCCGCCCTCGTCACCCAGGCCGGTGGACAGGCCCTTGGTCTTCAGCACCTTCTTGAGGGTGTGGTAGACCTCGGCACCCCAGCGCAGGGCCTCGGAGAAGGACTCCGCGCCGATCGGGGCGATCATGAACTCCTGGATGTCCACGTTGGAGTCGGCGTGCGAGCCGCCGTTCAGGATGTTCATCATCGGCACCGGCAGCAGGTGCGCGTTCGGGCCGCCCAGGTAGCGGAACAGGGGGAGGTCGCTGGCCTCGGAGGCGGCGTGGGCGACGGCGAGGGAGACGCCGAGGATGGCGTTGGCGCCGAGGGAGCCCTTGTTGTCGGTCGCGTCCAGGTCGAACATGGCCTGGTCGATCAGGCGCTGCTCGGTGGCGTCGTAGCCGACCAGCTCCGGACCGATCTGCTCGATGACGGCGAGGACGGCCTTCTCGACGCCCTTGCCCTGGTAGCGGTTCGGGTCACCGTCGCGCAGCTCGATGGCCTCGAAGGCGCCGGTGGAGGCGCCGGAGGGGACGGCGGCACGACCCGTGCTGCCGTCGTCGAGGCCGACCTCGACCTCGACCGTGGGGTTGCCTCGGGAGTCCAGGATTTCCCGGGCTACGACGACGTCGATGGACGGCACGAGCATCTCCTTCGTGGATGTGACGCTGGTAGTGCGCGGCTGGTGTGCCTTGCGACTAGAGCCTAACCGTCCCGGGGGCGTCGGCCACCGACCGACCGTCCCGTGGACAAGGAGACGGTACCTATTGTTCACGCTCGGAACAAAGGGGCCTCCGAATGAGGCCCGGTCGAAGAGTGGGGAAACAGAGCCGGGAACCGTGGGCGGGAAACGGGGGCGGCCAACAGGGTGCGGAACCCGAGCGGGGAAACAAACGACCCCGCCCCGGCGCGTACGGGGGAACACGCGCCGGGGCGGGGAGCCCGTGGGGACGGGGGGATGACCCTCACGAGGCCCTCGGTCTGGGGGCAGGCCTTGTGAGGGCGCTGTGGTTCTGGTGGGAGCCGGGTGTTACTTCAGGTGCAGCTGCTGGCCCGGGTAGATGAGGTCGGCGTCCGCGACGACGTCCTTGTTCAGCTTGAACAGCTTCTCCCAGCCGCCCTCGACCTTGTGCTTCTCGGCGATGGTGCTGAGGGTGTCGCCCTTGACGACCTTGTACTCGCCGTCGCCCTTCTTGACCTTCTTGCCGGTCGGGGTGGTGACGGTCTTGCTCGCGGCCGGACGCTCGGCGGAGCGGGAGGCGGCCTGCTCGTCGGTGGAGCGGGTGGCGGTGCTCGGCGCGGTGGTCTTCGAGGGGGCGGCAGGGGCGGCACCGCCGTTGGGGGTGCTGGACAGGCCCGTGCCGCACACCGGCCAGGCGCCCTTGCCCTGGGCGGCGAGAACCTTCTCGGCGACGGCGATCTGCTGCGCCTTGGTGGCCTGGTTGGCCTGGGCGGCGTACTGGGCGCCGCCGTACGCGGCCCAGGTGGAGGCGGAGAACTGCAGACCGCCGTAGTAGCCGTTTCCGGTGTTGATGGACCAGTTGCCGCCGGCCTCGCACTGGGCGACCGCGTCCCACTCGGAGGCGGTGGCGGCGGAGGCGTTGCCGGCCGCCATCAGCGGGGCGGCGACAACGGCGCCGGTGACACCGGCGAGCGCGATGGCCCGGGTGGCCTTGGACGGACGACGGTGCTTGCCCTTGCCGGAAAACAGCATGGATCGATCCCCTCACCGACGCCTGCGAGGTGAGCTGTCGGGTTCGGGCCGGTTGAGTTGCCCGGCCGCGCCCCTTTCGGGACACGGCTCCACCCCAAGCCGGTGCCGGCATCAACTGCCGGTTCCGGCGCCTACCTTGGGTCCCCCGCTCCTGCCTACGGCGCATGACGCGACGACTGTTCCCGGGCAACCGCTGGCAGGATTCGGCGTTGCGACTGCCGGGGCTCGTGGTGACGAGCGGTCCCGACCGTAGACAGGCGATCGCGGGAATTTCAAAGACGATCAGGGCTTCTGAGACTCATCCCACACTTTCGCCAAAACGGACATTAAGTGTGAAGTGGGGCGTCAACTCCTGCTACTTATCGCCCTTTTCGCTACCGACTTTCAGGGTCTGACCGGCGGTGATGTGGTTCGGGTCGGCGCCGATGCTCTTCTTGTTGTCGGCGTAGAGGGCGTGCCATCCGCCGTCGACGTCAAGGGAGTCGGCGATGGAGGCGAGGGTGTCACCCTCGCGGACGGTGTAGGCGCTCGCGTCACGGGAGGCGTGGCGGCCGGACGTCTTGGCGTCCTGACCGTTTGTCACGCTTTCGTCCGCAGTGCCACCGCGGTGACGTCCGCCGCTGCCGAGGGCGCCCGTGTCGACCAGACTCCAAGAGCTGCCGGTCTGCCATGAATTGTCCGAGTCGTCCGTCGCGGGATCCATGGTCGCGGAGTCGCTGCCCTCCGCGCCTTCGGAGCCGGACGATGCGGATTTGTCGGACTTGGGGGTATCGGTCTCCTTGTCGGAGCCCTTGGAGCCGGCGTCCTTGCTCGCGTCGGACGACGGCTTGCCGGCCGCATCCGAGGAGGAGTCGGACGAGGACGAGGAATCCGGCAGATCAGACGAGTCGGACGTATCGCCGGAGCCGGACGGGTCCGAGGACTTCGACGAACCGCCGTCCTCCGCCGAGCCCGAACCGGAGTCCCCGACACCCGTGTCGACGTCCAGCGAGCCGGAGTTCGACGTCAGCCCGGAGAGCAGGGCGCAGGTGGCCCAGGGCGTGGTGTCCTGGTCGGCGAGGATCCTCTCGGCGACGGCGATCTGCTGCGACCGGCTGGCCTGGTCGGCGCTGGAGGCGTACTGGCCGCCGCCGTACGTGTCCCAGTCGTCCTGGGATATCTGCAGGCCGCCGTAGTACCCGTTGCCGGTGTCGGCGCTCCAGGAGCCACCGCTCTCGCACTCGGCCACCTTGTCCCACGTGGTGCCGTCGGCCGCGTTGGCGCTCGCCGCACCGAGGAGCGGGATGGCGATGGCGGAGCCGGTCACTCCCGCCGCGACGAGGAGGGCCGGAGCCTGACGGGGGCGACGGTGACGACCGTTCCCGGAGAGCATGCGGAAGCCTTTCGTGCGACAGCGGGGCCGGCGCGGCGCATGAAACTCGGGGCCACGCTGAGGGGTGAACGTATAGGCAGACGATCACTTGTCACAAGTTAATGCCGCGTAGATCACGTGAAGATCACAGAGGCGAACATCCGTCATGTTCCGCTGTGCGGGCTGTGCTCACGGAGCGGGCGTGAATTCCACGGGGAGCGTGCGCAGGCCGCGCATGATGAGTCCGCCGCGCCAGCGCAGCTCGGCCGGGTCCGCCGCGAGCCGCAGGTCGGGGAGGCGGGTGAGGAGGGTGGCGAGCGCGGTCTGGCCCTCCAGACGGGCGAGCGGGGCGCCGAGGCAGTAGTGGATGCCGTGGCCGTATCCGAGGTGCTGGTTGTCCCGGCGGGACAGGTCCAGGACGTCCGGATCGGCGAACCGCTCCGGATCCCGGTCGGCTGCGGCGAGTACGACGAGCACCGGGTCCCCGGCGGCGATGTCCTGCCCGCCGATGGTGAGCGGCCGGGTGGCGAACCGCCAGGTGGCCAGCTCCACCGGGCCGTCGTAGCGCAGGAGTTCCTCGACACCGGTCTCCAGGAGGTCCCTGTGCCCGGCGGCCAGGGAGCGTTGCAGACGGTGGCGCTGCTCGGGGTGGGTGAGCAGGGCGTAGGTGCCGTTGCCGATCAGGTTCACGGTGGTCTCGAACCCGGCGAACAGGAGGATGAAGGCCATCGCGGCGGCCTCGTTCTCGGTGAGGTGCTCGCCGTGGTCGGAGGCGCGGATGAGGCCGGAGATCAGGTCCTCGCCCGGGGTGGGCTCGGCGGGCAGCGCCTCCCGCTTGCGGTGGATCAGCTCGGCGAGGTAGCCGCGCATCTTCTTCACCGACCGCGCGACCCCGCCCCGCGGTCCGCCCCCGTGGCGGATCATCATCCCGGCCCAGTCGCGGAAGTCGTCCTGGTCATCGCGCGGGACTCCGAGCAGGTCGCAGATGGCGTAAATGGGGAGCGGGAAGGCGAAGTCGTGGATGAGGTCGGCCGAGCCCTTCTTCGCGAACCCGGCGATGAGGTGGTCGGTCAGCTCCTGCACCCGGGGCGCGAACTCGGCGACCGTGCGGGGCGTGAACGCCTTGCTGACCAGCCGGCGCAGCCGGGTGTGGTCCGGCGGGTCGATGTTCAGCAGGTGCGTCATCAGCTCGGCCTTGCGCTCGCCCGGGATACCGGTCTTCCCCTTGGCGTGCGCGGGCTCGTCGTGATGCGCCGGGTTCTTGCTCAGCCGCTGGTCGGCCAGGGCCTGCTTGGCATCGCCGTACCGGGTGACCAGCCAGGCCTCGACCCCGCTGGGCAGCCGCGTCCGGTGCACGGGTGCGTTCTCCCGCAGCCAGGCGTAGGCGGGGTACGGGTCGGTGGCGAACTCCCAGGTGAAGAGGTCGGGGGTGGAGTCGTCGGAGTCGAGCTGGTCGGTCACTTCTCGACGGTATCCGCAGCGGGGCCCAACTCCGCCATCGCGGTCGGATGCCCGGCGGCGGCCGCCCGCCGGAGCCAGTCGTCGGCGCTCTCCCGAAGGGCCAGGCTGACGCGGTACGCGGCGGCGGCATCGCCCTGCTCGGCGGCGGCCCTGAGGTGGCGCAGCCCGGCCTCGGTCTCCCCGGTCGCCACCAGCAGCTCCCCCAGCTCCGCGTGCAGCTCCTGCTGGAGCTTCACGTCGTCGACGCCGGCCTCCAGCGCCTTCCGGAACCAGTGGACGGCCTCCGGTGCGTTGTCCTTCCCCATCGCTATGCCGCCGAGCACCACCATCGCGTCGGCCACGCCTGCCTCCGCCCGGGGAGTCAACAGCCGGTCCGCCGTCCGGACGACCGCCGCCTCGGTCTCCTTGTCCTCTGCGGCGTCCAGCAGCTGGAACCACACGGTCACCGGTATGTCCGCCGGTTCCCCGGAGGCCGGGAGATCCGCCACCAGCGATCCGTAGGCCGCGAAGACGGTCTCGTCCTCGGTGTCCGGCACCAGCAGGCCCGTCACCCCGTACCGGGGCCTCGTCGCCCAGGCCAGCGCCTCGTCGATGGACTCCTGTCCGCTCCTCGGCACCTCGTGGCCGTACTCCTGCGCGATCCTCTCCAGCGCATCGGCCGGCAGGGGGCCGGCGAACCCGCAGCGTGCGGCGTCGACCGCCGCCCGCACGAGGAGGTGCCCGCGAGGATGCGCACCGGCCCGCCGTGCTCTGCGCCACTCGTCCCACAGCTCCGGTCCCACCGCCAGATACTCCGGCACCGTGCGGTCGCCGCGTCCCTTCAGGGCGCCGAGCAGCCGGGGGTCGTCGGCCTGCGCCAGCCGTCCGAGTTCCGTCCCGCTCCACGCGTGTCTGAGCTCGACGGTCTCGGCACGGCTGAGCACGCGCGAGGCCCGGCCGCCGCCGAACCGGCGCGCGTCGTACGCGTCGTCGCGCATCGTCGCGACGATCGGCACCCCGAGGCCGGTGAGCTGGGCCAGCAGGCCGGTGTCCAGGCCCGTTTCACCCAGGTGGCCTTCCAGTTCGTCGAGCCACAGGACGTATGCGCCGGGGCGCTCGCGCAGGATGCCCGGCAGCGCCTGCAGGTCGGCGCCCGGTGCGGGGGCGCACAGCCGTGTGTCCGGCGGCAGCGCGGCGGCCGCGGCGGCCCAGGCGGTCCGGCTCTTGCCGGAGAACGGTCCACCGGTCACCACGACCAGCCCGCCCCGGTGCAGCAGCCGGATCAGCCGGTCGTCCGCGTCCCGGCCGACGTACGGCGCGAGCTCGCTCTCCTCGTCGAAGCGCCGGGTCCGGTGGACGCCCAGGGCGATGGGGTCGGCCGTGCGGACGGCCGGCCAGGTGCCGGGGTCGGGGAAGGCCGCGGCCGGACCGTAGTGGAGGTGCTGCACGCCGGTGACCGGCCCGTGAAAGGTGCCCTGCCGGAAGTCGACGGTGTCACCCGAGGCCGCCATGAACTCGTCCAGTATGTCCTTGAGTTCCTCGGCCACCGTCTCCGGCGCGTCCACGAGCACCTCCTGGAGCCGGTCTCGCCAGTGCTCCTGGGTCGCGCCGGCGCCGGAGTGTTCCTCGGGTGACGCGCCGAACCGGGCGAGGTCCTCGGCGTCACCGTCCATCCCGCGGCGCCGGAACAGCTCGGCGACCCGCTGCTGCATCTGCTTCCAGGCCGTCGACCCGACAGCGCTCACGATCGCCTCGGCCGCCATGAACTCCAGTGCGGAACCCACCCGTGTCCCCCTGTCCCGTTTTCTCCAGGCTTTCGCCCAACGGTACTGAGCCGGAGGCTTCCTGACGTCCCGTATGCTCCTCGGCCGTCACTTCTTCCGGGACCCGCCGGCCCCCGGGGCCCTCAGCCGGCCTCCTTCTCCCGTATGGCGTCCCGGTACACGCGCGCCGCCGCCCGCAGCGCCGCCTCCGGGTCGACACCGTCCGCCTCGGCGCGGACGGCGAGCGCCAGCAGCTCGTAGCCGATGCCGTCGCCCTGCGGCAGGGGGACGTCCAGGTCCGCCGTGCGGGCGCGGGAGGCGAGCTTGGCGGTGAGGGCGAGGCCGGGCTGGCCGAGGGGGACGCCGTCGGTGACCGAGGTACGCCGTTTCTCCTCGGCCTTGGTGCGCAGCCAGTGCGCCTTGACGTCCTCCGGGGTCTCGGCCTTCTCGTCGCCGAAGACGTGCGGGTGGCGGTGGATCAGTTTGGCGACGATGCCGCCGGCCACGTCGTCCACGGAGAACGGCGCTTCCGGGTCCTCCTCGGCGATCCGGGAGTGGAAGACGACCTGGAGCAGGACGTCGCCCAGTTCCTCCCGCAGCTCCGCGCGGTCGCCTGCCTCGATCGCCTCGACCAGTTCGTACGCCTCCTCGATGCCGTACTTGGCCAGGCCCTTGTGGGTCTGCCGGGACGACCAGGGGCACTCGGCGCGGATGCGGTCCATGACCTGGACGAGGTCGAGGAGGCGGGCGCCGGGCAGGTCGTAGGAGGCGGGCAGCAGCTCCAGCTCCGGCATCCGCACCCTGCCCGAGCCGGCCAGGCGGGCCAGGCCGTCGGTGAGGGCGGGCTCTCCCTCACCCGTGGCCACGACCACCACGGTCCGCCCGCCGGCGCAGGTGTCGACCAGCTCCTGGGCGGTGGGGGCGGCCTCCCCCACCGATATCCCCGCCTCCCGCAGATACGGCAGCTGCGGATGCGCTCCGTCCGCGCACAGCACGGCGTCGGCGGCGCGCAGCGCCTGCCAGGCGGGCCAGGACAGCAGGCCGGGTGCGACACGGTGGCTGGTGGTGAGCAGGACGATGCGGCCGGGTGCGGCTTCGGGGCTGGTTGCGTTCACGATCCGAACGTAACCCACGGCGAGGACGGACGGGACCGGTTGTCCACAGGGCCGGAAGGGTCATGTGATCTTACGACCGGCTGCCTTGTCTCGGCCGCCGACGTACCGTTCCGGCACCCCGGAAAACCCCCCGCTACGCGGGCTCCTGCTGCGCCCCGGTCGCCGTGACCTCTCGTACCCACGGGGTCTTGGCATCGACCCGGCTGCTCTTCTGCACGTCCCAGGAGCCGTAGCGCGGGTTGAGGTCGATGTGGAGTTCGTCGGACGCCTGCGACAGGGCCTTCCAGAAGGCGGGCTGCGTGGTGTCGGTGCCGAGCCTCGCGGCGAGCTTCTGTGCCTCGAGCTGAAGGCGCAGGTTGTCGTCCAGGCGCTTGGGCGCGATGCCGTACTTCTGCAGCCAGGCCGTCTCCAGCCCCTTGGCGCCGCCGGCCTGCTGCTCCAGACCGGAGCGCATCTGCAGGACCTCTTTGCGGCTGACCGTGATCCCCTCGTCCTGCGCGGCACGGTGCAGCACCCGGTCGAGGACCATGTTGTGCAGGGTGTCGCGGGTGAGGCCGCCGGTGGAGGCGAGGACCTGCTGGTACTGGGTGTCGTCCGGCACGGCGGCCCGCTGTGCCCTGCGTACCTCGCCGACCCGGTTCTCCAGCTGGGCGACGGTGATCCGCTGCCCTCCCACGACGGCGGCCGCGCCGGGGTGCGCATCGTTTCCGCACGCGGTGAGGAGGGGTGCCGCGGCGGCGATCGCGGCGGAGAGGACGAGCGCGGTGCGACGGCGGCGGTGCAAGGAGACCTCCAAGGGAGATTGTGCGACGGTGCACAAAGTCTTGCGGTGATCGATGGTAGGCAGTGGGCAGGCTCCGGCCAACCCATTCGACCAACGATTCGCACCCGCTTCGGGCACCGCCGCGCCACCGCGGTGGGGGCCGCCGGGTCAGCCGGTGATCGCCACCGGCGCGTCCCACGCGTCACGGTCGACGGTGAGCGTGACGCCGCCGTGCGTCTCCTTGCTGTTGACCATGTACTGGTGGGCGCGGCTGTGGCCGGTGAACCGGGTGGAGCCCCACGGCCAGTCCGCGGTGGTGGTGTTCTGCTTGTCCCACAGCGCGTACCAGAGGTTGCCCGGCAGGTCCGTCCTGTCCGACGCGGTGGCGACCGCCTTGGCGCTGGAGCTGGTGAAGCCGTAGTAACCGGCGCGGTACGTCTTGGCGTGCAGGCCCTTGTCGAAGGCGCGCACGTACGTCAGGACCGCGTCGTTGCACGCCTTGTTCGCGCTGTCGTACGCCTCCATGTCGAGGTAGATCGGGCTGCCCGCCTTCATACCGAGCGCGGAGGCCTTGGCCACGGCGTCGGCGGCGTCCTTCGCGCCCAGGGACGTGGCGGTGGAGGCCGTCAGCTTCTCCGGGCTGGAGCCCGTCTGGCAGGGCGGCTGGGCACCGACGTAGATCGGGACGAGCTTCCAGCCCATGGCGGTGACGCTCTTGACCCAGGTGGAAGTGAGGTTGGGCTGGGCACAGCCGCGGTTCCTGCCGCCCACGTAGACGGCGGCGGCACCGTAGAAACCGGTGTGCCAGGCCTTCATCGCGGACTGCGAGGGCGCGGTGCAGGTGTCGAAGGCGCGGCCGGTGAACGTCTTCTGCGCGGGCCAGGCGGTGGCGGCCATGGAGGTCTGCGCGGCGATACCGGCTCCGGCGGCGACGGCCGCCCCGGCCACCGCCCACGTGACGTACCTGCGCTTCTTCGACTGCCGATGGCCGGCCATGAACCCCACCCCTGCTCGTGCGTGCCTGTGCAAAACGAAGCGCAACCTATCCGGCGCCGCTCCCGATTTCTGGAAACGCAATCCCCCGAAGATCACAAGAATCTCCCAGAGAACAGCAAAATCTAGCCGCGCACCTGCCCCAGCCACTGCAGGGTGCGGCGGATGTCCGCCGCCAGCGGATGGCCGGGGCCGTGGAAACGCTCCACGTCCATCAGCAGCCGCGCGAGCGTGTCGTGGGCGGCCGGGCGGTCCCCGACGGCGAGCAGCAGGTGTCCGATGCGGCGCCGCACGTCGTGGGCGAGCTGCGGGTCTCCGGAGACGTACTGGTTCTCGTAGTAGGGCAGCAGCGCGCGGTACTCGGCGAGCGCCGCCGCCGGTTCGCCGAGCTGCTCCAGGCACTGCGCGGCCTCGTATCGGAAGCGCAGGGACTGCGGGTCGGCCTGGCCGGCCTCGGCGGCGCGTTCGTCGGCGAGACGGCGCAGTTCGGGCAGCGCGCGCCGGTACTGGCCGTCGTCCATGAGCGTGGCCGCGTACTGCTTGCGCAGGGTGCGCACGACCGGGGAGTGCCGGCCGTGCTGCTCGGCCGCGGCGGGCAGGATCGCGCCGAGGATGTCCACGGCCTGGGTGATGCGGCCCTCCCCGAGGAGCCGCTTGACCTCGTCCACGGCGGCCGCCACATCGGGCTTCTCGGCCGTGTCCGGCACGGGCGTCACGGGGGCGGGCTGGGGCGCGGGCGTACGCGCACGGTCCGGCCAGGGGGCGTGCGGACGCAGGAAGGGACGCGTGGGATCGAGGGGCGCCCCCGTGGGCGTCCCGCGCGCGGGCAGGAGCAGCGCCAGGTGCTCGTACACCTCCTGCGCGGAGTCCGGCCGATGCTGCGGGTCCTTGGCGAGCAGGCGAAGCACAAGCGCCTCCAGCGCCTCCGGCACCTCGGGGCGGACACGACGCACGGGCAGCGGCGGCTCGTACAGGTGCCGGTGCAGCACGCCGAGCGCCGTGGAGCCGGAGAACGGCACATCGCCGCTGAGCAGTTCGTGCATCAGCACACCCAGCGCGTACAGGTCGGTGTACGGGCCGACCGCACCGCCCATCGCCTGCTCGGGCGCCATGTAGGCGGGCGAGCCGATCGGCGAGCCGGTGTGGGTGAGGCGGGTGGTGTCGGTGTCCATGACCGAGGCCACGCCCAGGTCGAGGACGGTGACCGTGCCGTCCTGCTTCACCATCACGTTCCGCGGCTTCAGATCGCGGTGCACGATCGGCACGGCGTGCACCGCGCTCAGCACGGCGCACAGCTGCGCGGCCACCGCCACCGCCCACTGCCACGGGTACGGATCGTGTTCGGCGAGATGGTCGGAGAGGTCGGCGCCGTCGACGTACTGCATGACGAGGAACAGCTCCTCGCCCTCGCTGCCCGCGTCGTGCACGGTGACCAGGCCCGGGTGATCGACCTGTGCGGTGACCCGGCACTCACGCACGAAGCGGCGGCGCAGCTCGTCCGCCTCCTGACCGGCCACCTTGTCGGGGCGCAGCAGCTTCACCGCCACGCGCCGGTCGAGCCGCTGGTCGTACGCCGTCCAGACCTGGCCCATACCGCCCTGCCCGATGAGCGTGGACAGTTCGTACCGGCCGGCGACGACCCGTCCCGTCGCCACGGTCACCGTCCGTCCTCGTGGCCGGCGCCCTGCATGCCGTCGTCGTGGCCGTCGTGCTTGCGCAGGTAGTCGCTCAGCTCGTCCAGCTCGGCACGCACCTGGTCGATCCGGGCGGGCGCCGGGCGCTGCGGCGGCGGGGTGGTCAGCGGGGGCTGCGGGGTGGTCAGCGGAGGCTGCGGCAGCGGCGTGTGCGGCCCCGTGGGCGTGACGGGCGGGCGCCCCACGGGGGCGCGGCCCTGCGGCACGGTCGTCGCGGTGAACGGCGACGGCGGCTGCGGATAGCCGTACGCCGACACCGCCGGGCCGCCCGCGTACGCCCGCTGAAGCTTCTGGAAGTGCCTGATGTCCGCCACCAGGTAGTACACGAGCGTGACGCCGAGGGCGCCGAGGAGCAGAGTCATGCCCAGGTAGCCGCCGGGAGTGTGGACCTCGTCGCCGGGCTCGCCGGCCAGCAGCACGACGCTGAGGATGTCGGCCGCCAGCACCGCCACGAACAGACCCCAGTCCAGCGACCTGCGCGTGACGGCGGCCAGTCGCAGCATCAACACCCAGGTCAGGAAGCCGATGCTGAAGATCCCGACCGCCACGAACACCACACGCAGCACAACCAGCCACGCGGGGTGCGGGGGCTGCTTCACCGGCTGTGCGTAGCCGTGGCCCTGCATGACTGCTCCTGATGCCTGAAATGGGCGTACGTGTCCGCCCGCTCAGCCGGGCCGACAACACCACTCGTGCGATGGTCGCATCGAGCATATGGCCCGGCGCGGACAAGCGGTCCGGGTTGTACCGAACCGTTGTCCGGGCACCGCGGTCAATCAGGCGCGACGGTACCGTCCGTGAGCCCGTCGTACATCCCGCGCACGAACTGGTCCCCGAGCCGGCTCGCGTGGCGCAGGGCCCGCTCGAACTCGTCGAGCGCGCGGAAGCGCGCGCCGTAGCGCCGTTGTTCGTCGAGCGGAAGCCGCGGCAGCTGGAGGCGGCGCACGTCCAGCCGCGTGGCCGTGGACGCGTAACTGCTGGCCTGCCGGTGATTGGCCGTGCCGCGCAGGAAGCCCGCGAGGAACCAGGGGTCGAGCGCCGTGGGATCAGGGCGCAGAAGCACGAGACTGCGCCCCAGGGCGGCGCCCCCCGTCGCATCGTCGATCACGCGCGCCACCGAACCACCGCCGACCACCGGTACGACGACATCACCCGGCTCGGTCAGCACGGCCTCCTCCTCGCTCTCCGGAAGCGTCCCGGAGGGTGCCGTTCCCGCAAGCACGTCGTGGTCGGTGAGAACGGGCACGCGCGCGTGGCCGCCGTTTCCACCGGTACGCAGCATCAGCGCGCCCCCGCGCGCGAGTTCCCCGACGGTGGTGAGCGGCCAGCGCACGGGCAGCACCTGGCCGGCGGGCGGCGGGGTGAGGCCGGCGGTCAGCCGCAGGGTCGCACCGAGGCGCTCGCGCACCGCCGCGAGCTGCTCCGCGCCGTCGGCCGCTGCCGCGGGCGGCAGATGGCGGGCGGGGGCCAGGTCCACGTCGTCGTCGAGCAGCTCGATGACCGGCACGGAACGCGCCAGCCCCGGCCGCTCCTCCAGCCGTCCCGCGCGGTCGAAGACACGCCAGGCGTCCAGGACGGCGTCCCGCACCGCCTGCCAGTCCGGGCCGCCACGCGCCTCGCCGGCGAACCGCCCGGTGTCGGCGAGCAGCACCTCGGGCGCCGCGGGTGTCCGCTCCGGCCTGCGCAGCACCCACAGATGGAGCGGAATGTTGTACGGCGGCGCGGCCCCGACGGGCAGCGCGACCACGGCCCGCAGCGCGCCCCGGCGCAGCAGGTCGGCGCGGATCCGGCGCCCGGAACGCCGGGAGGCGGCGGCCGGCGGCATGAGCAGGACGGCGGTGCCGCCGTCTGCGAGCCGGGCCAGCGCATGCTGCACCCAGGCCAGCTCGGACTCGGTGCGCGCGGGAAAGCCGTACTCCCACCGGGGGTCGTAGGCGAGTTCGTCGTGACCCCAGTTGCGCTCGTTGAACGGCGGGTGGCAGAGGACGGCGTCCGCGCGCAGCTCCGGGTAGGCGTCGGCGCGCAGGGTGTCGCCGACGGCGCCGCGCACGGTGGCACGGGCGCTGAGCGCGAGCCGCAGCGCCGTCAGCGCGGCGAGGTCGGGGGCGCTGTCCTGGGCGTACAGCTCCTGGTCGGGGCGGGTGTCCACGGCGCGCAGCAGGGCGCCGGTGCCGCACGCCGGGTCGAGGGCGGTGCGGGCGGGACCGGCGAGGTCGGCCATCAGGCGGGCGAGTTCGGCCGGGGTGAGCGTGTACTGGCGCGGGTTGGCGTCCAGGTGCCTGCCCAGCAGGAACTCGAACGTCTGCCGCGCCCCCAGCTCGGCGGCCAGCTCGGCGGCGCCGCGCAGGAGGGGGGCGGAGGGGAGGAGTTGGGGGCCGGTCGGGGTGCGGATCGCGGGGGCGCCGTGGGGGGTGGGGGCGCCCTGGGGGGCGGGGGTGTTGTGAGCAGCCTGCGGGCTGTTCACGGTGGGTGGGGTGTTCACGGCGGCCGGGGTGTGCACGGCACGCGGTGGTTTAGGGGAGGGCCGACTGTGAGCCGGGGTTTCGGTGTTCACGGGAAGTGGGGTGTTTACAGCCCCCCGGGCGTGGGGGCGGGTCTCGTCGTGAGCCACCGAGCGGGTGTGCACCGGATGGGAGGCGTTCACAGCTCCGGAAGCCTCGGGGCGAGCCTCACCGTGAGCCGCCGTACCGGTGTTCACAGATGGCGGGCTATTCACAGCCGGAGCAGCACCCGCCGCCCTGCCGCTGTGAACACCGCAGCCGTGCGCCGCGCCGAAGCGCGGGGTGAGCACCTGGTCCAGCACGCCGGGCAGCATCGCGGCCAGCCGCTCGTCGGAACCGGCGGCGGCATCGAGCCAGACCGTGGGGCGTTCATGGATGAGCAGCAGGACACAGCCGGCGTGCACCAGCGCGGTGACCGGTCCCTCGGGATGGCCGGCGAGCTGCTGCCAGACGCGTTCGCGCAGCGGGACCTCGGCGAGTTTGCCCTGCTTGCGCAGCCAGGTCTCCACCTCGGCCAGGGCGAAGGACGGGCTGGTCTCGGTGCCGCCTACCGGCTTGGGGAAGTCGGCATGCCGGCGGCGCCAGTTGCTCACCGCGGCACGGCCCACTCCGGCGAGCCTGGCGATACCGGCCGCGGTCACCTCTGTCGCGTTGTCCTGCACCGGCCCGCTCCCCTCGTCCCTGTGTGCATCGAGCATACCGACGTACACGAGATCCAAGCATTCACGCTCGTGTACACAACCAACCACATGAACCGTGTTGACTCGGTTCACAGGCTCTGCTCTTATTGACCCAGCGAACGGGCGACCGGCCGGAGGGGGCGGTCACCGTCAGGGAGGGGGTCCCGCCATGGGCATAACGGCCAAAGCCACGCTCGGCGCCGCCGCCGGGGTCGTCGTCACCGGCACCGCGTCCGCGAACGCCGGCTACGGCGACTACGGCCAGACGACCGGCTGCAGCGGCTGGACGAAGACGGTCTGACCGACCGGTCGCACCGCCTCGACCGCCGCCACAAGGGCGCCGCGAGCGCTGCGGCCCGTCCCCGGCGGCCGGCCTCGGCATCCACCGCGTCCAAGGCCGGGCCCGCCCGGGCCGCACCCGCACCCGCACCCGCACCCGCGGTGCATCACGGCACGTACTGCCGGCGCCGCCGCACCGCGTCACTCCGCTCACCACGCTCCTCCTTTCACCTCACTTCACTTCTCTCAACAAGGAACTGCCATGCGCCGTACCGCACTCGCCGCCCTCTGTCTCGCCGCCGCGGCCACCGCGGGACTCACCGGCTGTCTGCCGGGGCAGGACAAGGCGGACAGCAAGCCGAAGGGCCCGTTCGCGGGGCTGAGCGGCGGGCAGATCGCCGACCGGGCACTCAAGGCCACCAGGGGGGCCTCGTCGCTGCGGATGAAGGGCGACGTCGCCGACGACGAGACCCACAGCACCATCACGATCGACATGGCCCTCAACAAGAAGGGCGAGTGTGCAGGCACCATGAGCATGCACGGCCAGGGCCGGGCCGACCTGATCAGGACCGGGGACGCCGTCTACATGAAGTACGACGAGGCGTTCCTGCGTGCCCAGAGCAAGGGCGAGTCCAAGGCCGACACGGACGCGGCCGTGGCCATGCTGGCCGGAAAGTGGACCAAGATGTCCGTGAAGGGCCAGGACGCCAAGGACATCGCGAGCTTCTGCGACCTGGACTCGGTGCTCGGCGGGGTGGACGACGGCAACTCGGATGCCACCCGCGGCAAGACCAGCACCGTCGACGGCACGCCGGCGATCACCGTGCGTGAGAAGGACGGCAAGGACACCTACACGGCGTACGTGGCGACCAAGGGCAAGCCCTATCTGCTTCAGGTCGACGGCATTTCCGGCGCCAAGGAGCCGCAGCACATCACGTTCACCGACTACGAGCGGCCGGTCCCGGCGAAGAAGCCCGCCGGGAAGATCATCGACCTGGACGCGCTGGGCGGCTGAGTCCGGGCCGGGCCCGGCGCGAGGTCACAGCGGGTGCCGCATCCATACGTTGGGTTCGACGTAGACGGCGTACCCGCGCGCCGGTTCGCAGCGGACCGGGACCAGTGCGCCGGGCACCTCGATGTCCCCCGGGGTGTCGAAGGGCAGCCCGGTCCAGTGGCGCCACTCCTCCAGCGAGGCGCCCACGGTCATGGAGGCCGGGGCGATCGAGTCGATGGTGGCGCCGGCTCGGGCGTGGACGCGCAGCCACGGGTCTTCCGGCAGGCCGTCGGGGCGGACCCGATGGGCGTACTCGGTGATCGGGGTGTGCGGTTCGCGGTGCTTGGCGTTGGGCCGGACGGGGGCGACGACCTCGCCGAAGCCAAGGGACCGGGCGTTGTCCCGCATCGCCGAGAGCATGACGGCGGACAGTCCGTGGCCCTGGGCGTGCGGGGCGATGACGACGGAGATCGCGCTGACCGTGTCGGGGCGGGTGCCCCGGCGCAGGTCGGCGAACGCCCACAGCAGGATCTGGTCCCAGCCCCGCGCGGGCAGGGTGCCCCGGCCCTCGGCGGCGATGGAGAAGGGGACGCTGAAGGCGTGGGCGACGATCTCGCCCCGCTCGTCCTCGGCGAACAGCGCATACTGCGGCAGTTCGGTGGGGATGCGGCCGTAGTGGGCGTTGCCCACGGGGTCGTTGGTCACGAACTCGGGCCATGTATCGGCCATCCCGAGCACCGCCGGCAGCCGGTCGGGCCGCTCGGCGAGGCTGCTCACCTGCACATCCATGCCGATCACCGTAGACGGTACGAGTCCGGCCCGGAAGCCGGTCAGTTGGGGGCCGGCGTCGACGGAGGAGACCGCAGAGGAGACGGCTGACCGGGACCGCGGACAAGGATCACGGACCGGGACCGCAGAGGTGAGAGACCGCACCGGAGGCCCAGTCGGTCCTGGCCCCGCCGTTCCGGCCTCGGCCCGGCTCACCGCGCCCGGAACCGCTCCGGGGCCTTCGTCGGGTTGCCGCCCGTGGGGAGTTTCTGGTTCGGGCAGGTGGCGAGGACCTTCTTCATCGCGGTCTTCTCGGCGGCGGTGACCCACAGGCCGTACTTCTTCTTCACGGCGACCTGGGCGGCCACGTAGGTGCAGCGGTAGACCTTGTTGGGCGGGACCCAGGTGGCCGTGTCCCCGTCACCCTTGCCGCGGTTGGTGCTCGCGTCGACCGCGAGCAGATTGAGGGGATCGTTGGCCAGCGCTATGCGCTTGCTGGGATCCCAGTACTTCGCGCCCTTCTGCCAGGCATCCGAGAGGGCGACGACGTGGTCGATGTCGACCTGGCTGCGGCCGCGCCGGTAGGTGATGTCCTTGCCGGAGTAGGGATCCGGCTCCAGCAGACCGTAGGTGACCTTGCAGGTGCCGCCGGTGAACTTCACCGCTTTCAGGTCGCGCTTGAGCATGTCGTCACGGGTGTCGCAGGAGTTGGAGTCGGTGTCGGCCCAGGCGGAGCCGAACCTGGTGCGGGAGTAACCGGTTTTGGGGGCTCGGCCTTTGACGGCCAGCGAGTCGACGGCGGTCAGGGCCCCGCCCCCTCCCCCGCCCCCTGTTCCTTCGGGTCCCGAAGACCCCTTGGTCTGCTCGGCCGTGCAGCCGGCCGCGGCCACCGTCATGACGACGACGGCGGTGACCGCTGCGATCGTCTCGCCCCTCAGACGCGTCACGATGCGTCCCCCCTTGCTCGCCCTGGTCCGCGCCTGCGATGCGGGCGGATCGTTCTTGCCCCCACGGTAACTGGCGTACACGGCAGGCCAGATGGGGCCTAAAGGGGTGATTCAGGGCAAGTGGGGCTCGACTTGAGGCATGGGGCGCCCCGGAGGGGGAGCCCGGCGGGCCGGCCTGCGCGCCCGCTCACACCTTGCCTATACCCAGGGTGGATTCCGAGGGCAGCAGTCCGGAGGACAGGGCCGCGACCCAGTAGTCGCCGAGGAGATCGGCGAGGCGGTCGGCGGCAGCGCCACCGAGGGCCTGCCAGGGGGCCACGGCGAGGCGGTCGGTGTGTTCCTCCACGTCCCGGCGCAGGGCGCGGCCCGCCTCGGTGGCCGTACCGTCCGCCTCGAGCAGGCCCCGGGCCGCCAGGCGGGCGCGGGCGGCCGACCACTGGTCACTGCTCCAGCCACGGCTTTCGAAGCGCTCGACGGATGCCGCGCCTATCGCGGCGAAGGACACCAGGGACTCGACGGGGTCGAGGTCGGCGAGGAGCAGGGCTGCTATGTGGCCGTCGCCGCGGTGTTCGCGCAGGATGGTGGCCGCCTGCCAGAGCTGGAGGTGTAGGGCTTCGGGCCAGGGCAGTTCGGCGTTGGCCGCGGCGAGCGGGCGGCCCGCGGTGCCGGCCGCCTCGGCCGCGCGGCGGGCGAGGGCGGCGGCCTCGGCGAGTTCGAGGCTGTCGATGCGGTCGCCGAGGAGTGCGCGGTAGGTGCGGTCGATGCCGCGCAGGCGTGCTGCCAGTACCTGTTGCGGGTCGGCGGTGGTCCAGGCCGTGTCGATGTGTTCGGCGACCATGCGGGGGTTGAAGCTGTAGAAGGCGGAGGCGACGCGTTGGGTGCCGGCCGGACCCAACGGGGCGGCGCGCAGCGGGAAGTAGCTGGGCCAGCGCTCGGCCGTGCTGTATCCGAGCGCTGCCGCTTCGTCGAACACTTCCGGTGCGTAGTACAGCAGTGCGTGCAGGGGTTCGAGCAGGTGCCAGAGCCGGCGTGCACGTGCCGGTTCCATGGGCTCTTCGTGTGCGGCTTCTTCTTGGGTGGTCGTGCCGGTGTGCTCGGGCATGGCGTGTTCCTCCCCGTTGTCCGGTTCCATTCGCGACCGGGCAGAACTTGACACTGACTAGATTGCCGGAAGGGGGTGAACTTGTCAATGGCTAGATGTTGGGAACTTGTCGACGCCTAGATCCGGCGTACGCTGCTGTGCATGAGTCCCGCGAAGTCCACACCCGTACCCGAGCGGCCGTACCACCACGGCGACCTGCGGCGCGCCGTACTCACCGCAGCGCTCGACGTCATCGCCGCCGACGGCCCCTCCGCGCTGAGCCTGCGCGACCTGGCGCGCCGGGCCGGGGTCTCGCACGCGGCGCCCGCGCACCACTTCAAGGACCGCACCGGGCTGCTCACCGCGATCGCGGCCGAGGGGTACGGGCTGCTCGCGCAGGCCGTCGGGGACGCGCCCGAACTGCGCGAGGCCGGGGTGCGCTACGTCCGCTTCGCCCGCGAGCATCCCGCCCACTTCCAGGTGATGTTCACACCGGGGCTGCTGCGCGCCGACGACCTCGAACTCACCACCGCGCGCGCCCTGGCGGCGGACGCGCTGCGCTCCGCCGTCGTCTCGGTGGCGCCGGAGGACCGCGGCGCCGACTCACGCCTCGCCGGGGTCGCCGCCTGGTCCCTGGCCCACGGCTTCGCCACGCTGCTCCTCGGCCACAACCTCGACGGCCCGGTCGGCGACCGGGACCCGGAGGAGATGTTCCGCGCGATCACGGCGATGCTGTTCCACTCGGCGGACCGCTGAAGGGAACCGGTCGCGTCGAACCGCTGAAAAGAACCGGTCGCGGCGGACCGCTGAAAAGAACCGGTCGCGGCGGGACTTGACCTTGACGCCGGTGTCAGGGTCCGACGATCCCGGTATGAGCGAAACCACTCCTCCCCAGGGCCCCCGTACCGTCCTCGTCACCGGCGCCGGAACCGGTATCGGCCGTGCCACCGCGCGCGCGTTCGCCGCAGAGGGCGCGCGGGTCGTGGCGGTCGGCCGCCGGGCCGCGCCGCTTGCCGAGACGGCCGGTGGACACCCCGGGATCACGCCGCTGCCGGCCGACATCACCACCGAGGACGGGCCCGGGAGCGTCGTGCGCGCCACGCTGGAGCGGTACGGGCGGATCGATGTGCTCGTCCACAACGCGGCCGTCGTCAGCAGCGAGTCCCTGCGCACCTACACCCGCGCCTCCGTGCGGCCGCTGCTGGAGACGAACCTCGTCGCTCCCGTCCTGCTCACCCAGGCCGCGCTCGAGGCGCTGGAGGAGAGCCGGGGTGTGGTGGTGAACGTGACGACCTCCGTCGGCCAGCGCGGCTGGCCGGGCAACTCGCTGTACGCGGCGGGCAAGGCGGCCCTGGAGGTGCTGACCCGCAGCTGGGCGGTCGAACTGGCGCCGCACGGGATCCGGGTGGTGGCCGTGGCCCCGGGCGCGATCGAGACACCGATCGCCGACCACAGCGGGTACACCCCGCGGCAGCGGGCCGCGATCCGCAAGTGGCAGCTCGACCACACCCCGCTCGGCCGGGTCGGCCGGCCCGAGGAGGTCGCCTGGGCCATCACCCGTCTGGCCTCTCCGCAGGCGTCGTTCGTGACCGGTGTGGTGCTGCCGGTGGACGGTGGGGCGGTCGTCTCCTGACGGCGGGTTCGCGCGGGCGAGCCGCGGTCAGACCGTCTCGCCGGCCTCCCGCAGGGCCGCCGCCAGCCGCTCCCGGACCGCTGTCTGTGCCGCTATCCGTGCGTCCAGGACGGCCAGTCGGTCCCGGGCGATCCGCAGGCCCTTCGTGGAGGTGGGAGTGGCGGTGACGTCGCCGTCCAGGCAGGGCAGGAAGGTGCGTACGTCGTCCAGGGTCAGGCCCGCCTCCAGCAGGTGGCGGATGTTGCGGACGCGGACGGCCGTACGGGGGGCGAAGGCGCGATAGCCGTTGGCGGTGCGTTCGGAGGTGATCAGCCCCTGCTGCTCGTAGTGGCGCAGGGCGCGCGGTGTCGCCCCGGTCGCCTGCGCCAGTTCACCGATCCGCATGCCCCGCGCCCCCGTCGCCACGTACGCGCCCGTCACGACCCCTTACCACCCTCTGCTATCCCGGACGATCCGTTACGAGCCCAGGATCGAGGCGAGGAACTCGCCGACCCAGCCCAGGAGTTCGCGGCCGACGAGCGGCTTGCCGCCCACCTTCGCGGTCTTCGGGCGCGGGACCAGCACCTGGTGCACGGCGGGTTTGATGACCGTGCCCGGGTACAGCCGCTTGACCCGCAGTTCCTGCGACTCGCGCAACTCCACCGGCGCGAAGCGGATGTTGGTGCCCTGCAGGACGATCTCGCCGACGCCGCACGCGCGCGCGAGCATCCTGAGCCCGGCCACCAGCAGCAGGTTCTCCACCGGCTCGGGCAGTTTGCCGTAGCGGTCGGTGAGTTCCTCGCGGACGGCCTTGATGTCCTCCTCGGTGTTGGCGGAGGCGATGGCCCGGTAGGCCTGCAGGCGCAGTCGCTCGCCGGGCGCGTAGTCGTGCGGGACGTGGGCGTCGACGGGCAGTTCGATCTTGACCTCGAGCGGCGGCTCCTCCTCGATCCCGCCGGTCTCCAGCTGCCGCCGGTAGTCGGCGACGGCCTCGCCGACCATGCGCACGTACAGGTCGAAGCCGACGCCGGCGATGTGCCCGGACTGCTCGCCGCCGAGGAGGTTTCCGGCGCCGCGGATCTCCAGGTCCTTCATCGCCACGTACATGCCCGCGCCCATCTCGGTGTGCTGGGCGATCGTCGCGAGGCGCTCGTGCGCGGTCTCCGTCAGGGGCTTCTCCGGCGGGTACAGGAAGTAGGCGTAGCCGCGTTCCCGGCCTCGTCCCACGCGGCCGCGCAGCTGGTGCAGCTGGGACAGGCCGAAGGTGTCGCCGCGCTCCACGATCAGGGTGTTGGCGTTGGAGATGTCGATGCCGGACTCGACGATCGTGGTGGAGACGAGCACGTCGAACTTCTTCTCCCAGAAGTCCACGACGACTTGTTCCAGGGCGCCCTCGGACATCTGGCCGTGGGCGGTGGCGATGCGTGCCTCGGGGACGATCTCGCGGAGTCTGGCGGCCGCGCGGTCGATGGACTCGACCCGGTTGTGGATGTAGAAGACCTGGCCCTCGCGCAGCAGTTCGCGGCGGATGGCGGCGCCGATCTGCTTCTCCTCGTACGGCCCGACGAAGGTGAGCACCGGGTGCCGTTCCTCGGGCGGGGTGGTGATCGTGGACATCTCGCGGATGCCGGTGACCGCCATCTCCAGGGTGCGCGGGATCGGGGTGGCGGACATGGTCAGCACGTCGACGTTGGCGCGGAGCTTCTTCAGCTGCTCCTTGTGCTCGACGCCGAAGCGCTGCTCCTCGTCCACGATGACCAGACCGAGGTCCTTGAACTTCGTCTCCGAGGAGAACAGGCGGTGGGTGCCGATGACGACGTCGACCGCTCCTTCGTTGAGGCCCTCCAGGACGGCCTTGGCCTCGGTGTCGGTCTGGAAGCGGGAGAGCGCCCGCACGTTCACCGGGAACTGCGAGTACCGCTCGGAGAACGTGCCGAAGTGCTGCTGGACCAGCAGGGTCGTGGGGACGAGGACGGCGACCTGTTTGCCGTCCTGTACGGCCTTGAAGGCGGCGCGGACCGCGATCTCGGTCTTGCCGTAGCCGACGTCGCCGCAGATCAGGCGGTCCATGGGGATCGACTTCTCCATGTCCTCCTTGACTTCGGCGATGGTGGTGAGCTGGTCGGGGGTCTCGGCGTAGGGGAAGGCGTCCTCCAGCTCGCGCTGCCAGGGCGAGTCGGTGCCGAAGGCGTGGCCGGGAGCGGCCATGCGGGCGCTGTAGAGCTTGATCAGGTCGGCGGCGATCTCCTTGACCGCCTTCTTGGCGCGTGCCTTGGTCTTCGTCCAGTCCGCGCCGCCGAGGCGGTGCAGGGTGGGGGCCTCGCCGCCGACGTACTTGGTGATCTGCTCCAGCTGGTCGGTGGGGATGTAGAGGCGGTCGCCGGGCTGGCCGCGCTTGGCGGGGGCGTACTCCACGACGAGGTACTCGCGGGTGGCGCCCTGCACGGTGCGCTGGACCATCTCGATGTAGCGGCCGACGCCGTGCTGTTCGTGGACGATGTAGTCGCCCGGTTCCAGGGTGAGCGGGTCGATGGTCTTGCGGCGGCGGGCCGGCATGCGGGCGCCGTCCTTGCCTGCGGCCTTCTGGCCGGACAGGTCGGTTTCGGTGAGGACGGCGAGCCGGAGCGCCGGGTCCACGAAGCCGTAGTCGATCGAGCCGCAGGAGACGTGCACCAGGGAGGGGCTCAGCTCGCCGAGGTCGGCGTCGAGGCGGGCGGCGATGCCCTCGCCGCCGAGCACCTCGACGGTGCGGGCGGCCGGACCGTGGGCCTCGGTGACGAAGACCGTGCGCCAGCCGTCGGCGAGCCAGCCCTTGGTGTCGGCGAGGGCCCTGGCGGTGTCGCCGCGGTAGGTCTCGGGGGCGTGCATGCCGAGCTTGAGGGTGTCCGCGTCCCCCGCCGCGTCAGCGGCAGATGTGAACGTCTCGTCGGCGGCGAAGGGCGAGACGGACCACCACATCATGTCCAGCTCGCGGGCGCGGCCGCGGACGTCGGCGATGGACCGCAGCGAGGCCGCGCCGACGTCGATCGGGGCCTCGCCGCCGCCCGCGGTGGCCGCCCAGGAGGCCTGCAGGAACTCCTGGGAGGTGGCGACGAGGTCGGCGGCACGTGTGCGGACCCGCTCCGGGTCGCACACGACGGCCATGGCGCCCTTGGGCAGGACGTCGATCAGCAGCTCCATGTCGTCCACCAGGACGGGTGCCAGGGACTCCATGCCCTCGACCGCGATGCCCTCGGCGATCCTGCCGAGCAGTTCGCCGAGCTCCGGGTGCTGTTCGGCGAGGGCACGCGCGCGCGTGCGGACGTCCTCCGTCAGCAGCAGTTCGCGGCAGGGCGGGGCCCACAGGCCGTGCCCGGCGACTTCGAGAGAGCGCTGGTCGGCGACCTTGAAGTAGCGGATCTCCTCGACGTCGTCGCCCCAGAACTCCACGCGCAGGGGGTGTTCCTCGGTGGGCGGGAACACGTCCAGGATGCCGCCGCGCACGGCGAACTCGCCGCGCTTCTCGACCAGCTCCACGCGCGCGTAGGCGGCGGCCGCGAGGGCTTCCACGATCTCGTTCAGGTCGGCGGTCCGGCCCGTCCTCAGGGACACCGGTTCCAGGTCGCCGAGGCCCTTGACCTGCGGCTGGAGCACGGAGCGTACGGGCGCCACGACGACGGAGACCGGGCCGGTCTCGGGGTCGTCGGGGCGGGGGTGGGCGAGGCGGCGCAGGACGGCGAGGCGGCGGCCGACGGTGTCGCTGCGCGGGCTGAGGCGCTCGTGCGGGAGGGTCTCCCAGGAGGGGTACTCCACGACGCCCTCCGGGGGCAGCAGCGAGCGCAGGGCTGCCGCCAGGTCCTCGGCCTCGCGGCCCGTCGCCGTCACCGCGAGCACCGGGCGGGCGGACTCGCGGGCGAGGGCGGCGACCGCGAAGGGGCGGGCGGCGGCCGGGCCGACGAGGTCGACGTGCATGCGGTTGCCGTCCGCGGCCGCCGTGATCGCTTCCGCGAGGGCGGGGTCCTTGACTACGGCGTCGAGCAGACCGTGCAGGCTCATGGAGGAGGCTTTCCGTCCGGGTGTGGGCAACGCGAATAACCCGACTCGTGTGGGGGCCGGGGGATCTCCAGCCTACGACGCTGCGCCTGCCGGTGCCGGACCTGTGGACAACAGCCTGTGGACAACCCCCGGTGGCCGGAGCCGGCGCGGGTGCCCGTGGCTCGGTCGGGCGGGAAGCGGGGCTCGGCGGGGCGGCAAGAAACCCGGTGCCGGGAAGTCTTTGAAGACTTCCCGGCACCGGGTCTTCCCCCGCAACCCCCGTGTGCGGTGGTCCTGTCGGCGGCTCCTGGTCCGTCGCGGTTTCTGGTCCGTCGCGGTTCCTGGCCCGTCGCGGCGGTTCCTAGTCCGTCGCGATGGCGTTGAGCACGTTCATCCGGCCCGCCCGGAACGCCGGGATCAGGGCGGCGAACAGGCCCACGAAGGCCGAGCCGATGAAGACGGCGATGATCGTCGGCCAGGGGATCTCGAGGACCTTCAGGCCCTCCAGGGCGAGGAGCTTCTGGGCGGTCGCGCCCCAGCCCATGCCGAGGCCGAGGCCCAGCAGGGCGCCGAAGAGGGCGATGACCACGGACTCCAGACGGATCATGCGGCGCAGCTGGCGGCGGGAGAGGCCGATGGCCCGCATGAGTCCGATCTCGCGGGTCCGCTCGACCACCGACAGGGCCAGGGTGTTCACCACGCCGAGGACGGCGACGATGATCGCGAGTGCCAGCAGGCCGTAGATCATGTTCAGCAGCTGGCCGATCTGGTCCTTGAGTGCCTTCTTGTAGTCGGTCTGGTCGCGCACGGTGTACGCAGGGTACTGGTGCAGCGCCGACTTCAGGGCCTTGTAGGCGGCCGCCTGCTGTCCGTCCTTGGCGCTGGCGAAGACCAGATCGTCGAGCGGCATCCTGTCGGCGGGCATGTACTTGGCGGCGGTGGCGATGGAGGCGTACATCGCACCCTTGTCGATGACCACGTCGTCGCTGGTGATCGCGCGGACCGTCAGCTTGGCCGTCGTGCCGCCCCTGAAGTCCACCGCGACCGTGGAGCCGAGCTTGATGCCGTGCTTCTTGGCGAAGCCGTCGAAGACGGACATCGAGTCGGGCCTGTAGGCGTCGGCGAGGCTGCCGGCGACGGTCTTGGTGCGCAGGTCCTTGGCGTAGGTCGGGTCGGCCGCGTTGATCGTCTCCTTCTTGGAGACCTGTCCGTCCGGGGTGGTCAGGTCCGCGTCGAGAACCTTGTACTCGGTGACCCGCTCCAGGCCGGGTGTGTCCTTGACGGCCTTGACCGCCTGTGTGGTGATGAGGCCGTTCTGCGGGTTGTCCGGCGCGATGATGAAGTCCGTGCCGACCGTCTTGTCGAGCTGGTCGGTGGCGGAGGCGACCATGGAGGAACCGACCACCGACAGGCAGGCCACCAGGGCCAGACCGATCATCAGGGCCGCGCCGGTGGCACCGGTGCGGCGCGGGTTGCGCAGCGCGTTGCGCTCGGCCATCCGGCCGACCGGGCCGAAGATCCGCAGCATGACGGCGCCGAGGACGCGGACCACGCCGCCCGCGAGCAGCGGGCCGATGACGACGAATCCGATCAGGGTCAGCACGACGCCCAGGCCCAGCATCCCCGAGCCGCTCTTGGCCTTGTCCGCGTCGGCGGCGGCGTACAGGCTCGCGACGCCGGCACCGGTGAGGACCAGGCCGATCAGGGCCCGTACCAGCCCGGCCCTGGCATCGGCCGGGGCGCCGGCCTCGCGCAGCGCGGCCATCGGGGAGACCTTGCCGGCGCGGCGGGCAGGCAGGTAGGCGGAGAGGACGGTGACGACCACACCGAGGAGCAGGCCGAGGGCCGGGGTGGTCCAGGCGACGGTCAGGTCGTCCGTGGACAGATGCATGCCCATGGTGCCCATGAGCTTCATCAGGCCGACCGCGATGCCGACACCCGCGCCGACGCCGAGCACGGAGCCGATCACGCCGAGCAACAGCGCCTCGACGAGCACGGACCGGTTGACCTGGCCGCGGGAGGAGCCGATGGCGCGCATCAGGCCGATCTCCCGGGTGCGCTGGGCGACCAGCATGGAGAAGGTGTTGATGATCAGGAAGATGCCGACGAGGAAGGCGATCCCCGCGAAGCCGAGCATCGCGTACTTCATGACGTTCAGGAAGCTCTCGACGCTCTTCTGGTTGGCGCGGGCGACCTCCTTGGCGGTCTGCACCTTGTAGCCGTGGCCGAGTCCGGCGGTCACGTTCTTCTTCAGCTGCGCGTCGGTGACACCCTTGGCGGCGGTGACGTTGACGTTGGTGTACACGCCGGTCCGGCCGACCAGGGTCTGCTGGGCGGTCCTGGTGTCCAGGTAGAAGATCGCCGCGCCGGGGTTGGTGACGGTGAAGGTGGCGATGCCGGACACGCGCGCGTGGTGCGTGCCGACGGCGGTGATCACGCCGATCTCGTCGCCGAGCTTGAGGTGGTGTTTGTCGGCGGTGTCCTCGTCGACCATGATCTGGCCGGCGCTCTTGGGCGCCGTACCGGAGCTGATCTTCATGGTGCGGGCGTCGTTGCCGTTCCAGCTGCCGACGATGGTCGGGGCGCCGCTGCTGGGCGAGAGCTTGTCCAGGTCGTGGTCGACGACGGTGACCGAGGTGGAGAACACCGTCCCCTCGGCCTTCGCGACGCCCCCGGCCTGCCGGACCTGGCCGAGCACGGAGGCCGGCATGACCGGCGGCTTGCCGGTGCGGGAGGTGGTCTGGCCGGTGTCGGAGGAGCCCTTCGCGCTGACCGTCACGTCGGAGGCGGTCGCCTGGAAGAGCTTGTCGAAGGTGGTGTTCATCGTGTCGGTGAACACGAGGGTGCCGCAGACGAAGGCGACCGACAGCAGCACGGCGATCGCCGACAGCGCCATCCGGCCCTTGTGCGCGAAGAAGTTGCGCATCGAGGTCTTCATGACGGTCATGACGTACGCCCCCGGGCGTCGAAGTCCTTCATGCGGTCCAGGACCTGATCGGCCGTCGGCTGGTACATCTCGTCCACGATCCTGCCGTCGGCGAGGTAGAGCACGCGGTCCGCGTACGAGGCGGCGACCGGGTCGTGGGTGACCATCACGATGGTCTGGCCCAGTTCGTCCACCGAGCGGCGCAGGAAGCCCAGAACCTCCGCTCCCGCGCGCGAGTCGAGGTTTCCGGTCGGCTCGTCACCGAAGATGATCTCCGGGCGGGCGGCGAGGGCACGGGCCACGGCGACGCGCTGCTGCTGGCCGCCGGAGAGCTGGGTGGGCCGGTGCTTGAGCCGTCCGGCGAGCCCCACGGTCTCCACGACCCGGTCCAGCCACGGCTTGTCCGGCTTGCGGCCGGCGATGTCCATGGGCAGCGTGATGTTCTCGAGCGCGTTGAGCGTCGGCAGCAGGTTGAACGCCTGGAAGATGAATCCGATCCGGTCCCGGCGCAGCTGGGTGAGCTTCTTGTCCTTCAGGCCGGTGATCTCGGTCTCGTCCAGGTAGATCTGGCCGCTCGTCACCGTGTCGAGGCCGGCGAGGCAGTGCATCAGGGTGGACTTGCCGGACCCCGAGGGGCCCATGATCGCGGTGAACTGGCCGCGTGCGATGTCCACGTCGACGTGGTCCAGGGCGACGACGCGGGTCTCGCCGGACCCGTACGCCTTGACGACCTGCCGCGCCCGCGCGGCAACGGCCGTACGCCCTCCAGTGCCCCCGTGCCTGGGAATGGTCACAGCCGATGTCACGGTATGTCTCCTATGTCGGTCGACAAGTCGGTGGCAGCGCCCCGGTGTTCCGGTGCGCCGTGCTGGGTACGCGTCGAGTCTCGCGTGCGGCGGACATGCCGCGCGCTGGTGCGAAGCCCCCTCTTGTGCGGGGGTAAACCCCACCCCCGGCGGTTCGGTCGGCCGCCCCCCAGCGGCGTAAAGCCAGGTTAAGGACGGCAGGGGGCCCGTCTCCTCCTCCGGCGGTACGAACCCTCCCCGGGCCGTAGTACGGAGAGACCCCTAGGGGCAATGCCGTTGCGTTACGGGCTTGCGGGTTGGGGTCTTGTGATGAGGACGGTTTGAGGTCCAGTGCCGGTCGGCTGTGGCCAGGCGC
>NZ_JBIWPP010000025.1:0-135354 GCF_044768335.1 Streptomyces sp. NPDC101151
AAACGCTCGGCTGGGAAACCCCAGCCGAGCGCCTCGCTAAGCTCCTGGCCACAGCCAGTTGATCACTGTGTTGCAACGACCCCTGGAATTCGCCCGGTGGCGGGGGCCGGCCCTGTTCTGTGCGCTCAGCGCTCCTCACGGAAGAGAACGTGCTGCCCGGCGACCGGGTCGTACTTGCGCAGGACGAGACGGTCGGGGTCGTTCTGGCGGTTCTTGCGGGTCACGTAGGTGACGCCGGTCCCGGCCGTCGACTTCAGGGTGACGACGGGGCGCACGGTGGTGCGTGCCACGAGGGCCTCCTTTCCCGCGGCCGGCCACGCCACATTGATCTGCACATGTCGGCCACACGGGGCTCAACAACACCCTTGCGGCCGGCATTCCCCTGCCGCCCGGCCGGCGATCCCGACCGCGGTATTGACATGAACCTGCGCCAGCCCCGAGGCTTCGTGCGTGAAGTTGCTCGATTGAAGCGCTTTTCAAGCGCTTTCGCGCAGAGCCGTAAGTCGAGCAGACACCGTAAGAACAGTCAGTCCGCGATGGTGCGATGGGAGCTGTTCCGCCGTGCGAAGACTCCGACACCGTGTGCCGTGGCCGGCCTGGGTTCCGCTGGGGCTGGCGACCGCCCTGGCCGGGACCCTGCTCACCACCCCGGCACCCGCCGCGGCCGCCGCCACAGCGGCCGGCGCCGTACTCGACTCCGCCCACAGCAGCGTCGGCTGGCAGAGCCCGGTCTACGCCAAGGGCACCGGCGGCGGCACCGAGAGCTGCCCCGATGCCGCCGCCGACCCCGACAACAAGGTCTGCGACCGCTTCGACCTGACCGTCTCGGTGCCGGACGGCTACTGGGACGACAACCCCGAGGGCGGGGTACCGCTGTCGGTCAAGTGGGAGAAGCCCTCCGACGACTTCGACCTGTACGTCTACGACGACCACGGCAAGCAGGTGGCGTCCAGCGCCGGCACCGCCGATCCCGAGGCCACGGTGATCCCGCGGGCTTCGGGGACGTACCACGTCCTGGTCGTGCCGTACGACGTGCACGACAACTCCTTCACCGGCACCGCGTATCTGCCCGCGACCACGGACGCCGGCGATCTCACGTCCTTCTCGGGCCGCGACGGCAGCTACCGGATCGAGGCGGGCGGACTCACCGCACGCGCCGACTTCCTGACGGGAGGCCGCCTGCGGCTCCAGGCAGACCCGTCCGGCTCGCTGAGCGATCCGGCAGGGACGGCCATCGTGCGGGAGCGGCCCACGCTCCAGCGGCACACCTCGTCGTTCGACGCGGGCGGCTACTACGCCATCCGTTCTCCCGAGGCCGTACTGCGCGTGTACAAGAAGCCGCTGCGCTTCGGGCTGTACAAGCCCGACAACCGCACCCGGATCTGGCAGGAGGACAAGCCGCTGCGCTGGTCCACCGGCGGGATGCGGCAGAGCCTGCAGCGAGGCACCGACGAACAGTTCTTCGGCGGCGGTGAGCAGAACGGCAGCTTCTCGCACCGCGGGCAGACGATGTACGTGGCCAACAGCTTCGACTGGAACGAGGGCGGCTACAACAACTCCCAGCCGTTCTACCTCTCCAGCGCGGGCTACGGCGTCTTCCGCAACACCTTCGCGCCGGGTGTGTACACCTTCGGCTCCCCGGTCACCAGCGGGCAGCAGGAACGGCGCCTGGACGCCTACTACTTCCTGGGTGACGCCAAACAAGTCATCGGAAAGTACACCGAGTTGGTGGGCAAGCCCTTCATGCCTCCGGTCTACGGCCTCGAACCCGGCGACTCGGACTGCTATCTGCACAACGCCAACCGGGGCGAGCGGCACACCCTGGACGCCCTGAAGATCGCCGACGGCTACACCGAGAACCAGATGCCGCTCGGCTGGATGCTGGTCAACGACGGCTACGGCTGCGGGTACGAGAACCTGGAGCAGACCGCCAAGGGCCTGCAGGACCACAACGCCCAGCTCGGCCTGTGGACCCAGGACGGCATCGACAAGCTCGCCGACCAGGTGAAGGCCGGCCAGCGGGTGGCCAAGCTGGACGTGGCCTGGGTCGGCAACGGCTACAAGTTCGCGCTGGACGCGTGCGACGCCGCCAAGGCGGGGATCGAGGGCAACAGCGACGCGCGCGGCTTCGTGTGGCTGCCGGTGTCCTGGGCGGGTGCCCAGCGGTGCGGAGTGCTGTGGAGCGGCGACCAGAAGCTGTCCTGGGACTACATCCGCTGGCAGATCCCGACCTACGCCGGGGCGACCCTGTCCGGCATCGCCTACAACACCGGTGACGTGGGCAGCATCTACCGCCACGACGCCAAGATGTACGCGCGTGACCTGCAGTGGAAGGCGTTCCTTCCGGCCATCATGACCATGGACGGCTGGGCGAGCGACATCACCACCGGCAAGCCAGCGGACCAGCAGCCGTGGCTCGACGGCGAGCCGTACACCTCCATCAACCGCAAGTACCTGCAGCTGAAGGAGCGGCTGCTGCCGTACATGTACACGCTGTCCGCACAGGCCGCGAAGACGGGTGTGGGCGCGGTGCGTCCGCTGTGGCTGGAGTACCCGGACGACGCGAACACCCTGGGCGCGCAGGCGAAGTACGAGTTCCTGTCCGGCCGCGACTTCCTCGTCGCGCCGGTATACCAGGACTCCGAGACCCGTGACGGCATCTACCTGCCCAAGGGCACCTGGACCGACTACTGGACCGGCCGCACCTACCGGGGCCCCACCACCCTGAACGGCTACCACGCCCCGCTGGACACCCTCCCGCTCTTCGTGCGCGAGGGCGCGATCGTCCCCATGTGGCCCGAGGGAACGACGAGCTGGCAGACCCGCGACCGGCACGAGCTGGACTGGGACCTGTACCCGTCCGCGCACGGCACCAGCCGCTACACGCTCTACGAGGACGACGGCGTGACGCGCGACTTCGCGAAGGGCGCGGCCGCCACCCAGCGCGTGTCCGTGCGTGCCGGCGCCGAGGGGACGACGGTCTCGGTCGGTGCGAGCAAGGGCGAGTACGCGGGCAAGGCGGACGCGCGGACGTACCGGTTCACGGTGCACGGTGACACGGCGCCCGGGCGCGTGTTCCTCGACGGCCGGCAACTGCCGGACTCCGCTTGGTCGTTCGACAGCGACACCCGGGTGACGACCGTCCGCACACCGAGCCTGCCGCTCGGCCGCGGCTTCACCCTTCGCCTCACCTAGGGAACCTCGAGTAAAGAGTATGTATGGTCTAGTCCAAAGGACTCTTTGGACTAGACCAACCCATTGACGTGATCGCATCAGCTCCCGGAGGCTGGGGCACTCCCCACCCCACCCCTCTGGAGGCACGCAGTGAGACCTCTTCGCGCATGTCTGGGAGCGGCCGCCGCCGTCGGACTGGCCGCCGCGGGCACGACCGCGCTGGTCGCGGGCAACGCCTCGGGTGCGACCACCGCGCTGGACAACCGGTGGTACGCCGCGGCCCCCTACCTGATGCCGCTGGACAACGACCCGCCGGACCCGGCCGCCATCATGGACGCCAGCGGCCTCAAGGCCTTCCAACTGGCTTTCATCCTCGCGCCCAACGGCGGCGGCTGCTCGCCCACCTGGGGCGGCACGGCCGCGGTCTCCTCCGACACGGCGGTGCAGTCGGTCATCGACAGGATCCGCGCCAAGGGCGGTGACGTCTCCGTCTCCATCGGCGGGTACGGCGGCACCAAGCTCGGACAGACCTGCTCGGACGCCGCCTCCACGGCAGCGGCGTACCAACAGGTCATCACCAAGTACGGGTTGCACGCCATCGACTTCGACCTGGAGGAGCCGGAGTACGAGAACAGCGCCGCGATCAAGAACGAGATCGGCGCCGCGAAGATCCTGCAGCAGAACAACCCGGGTCTGTACGTGTCCGTGACCACGGCCGGCACGGCGGACGGCACCGGCTGGTTCGGCAAGCAGATGCTGCTGGAGGCCAAGTCGCAGGGATTCACCCCGAACAACTTCTCCATCATGCCCTTCGACGGCGGCTTCAACGGAGCGGCGAGCCAGACCGGCGCGCTGACCAACTTCAACTCGATCCTGCAGTCCACGTTCGGCTGGGACCAGGCGACCGCCTACGCCCACGAGGGCTTCTCCGGCATGAACGGCCGCAGCGACACGGGCGAGTACTTCACGCAGGCGGACTTCCAGACCGTGCTGGACTACGCCACCAGCCACCACATGGACCGGTTCACATTCTGGTCCCTGAACCGCGACCGCCAGTGCACACCGGCCGACAACGGCGGCCGCACGTCGGGCACTTGCTCCAGCGTGGCCCAGAACTCCCGGGACTTCGCCACGTACTCGGTGAAGTTCGCCGGCGCCACACCGCCCACCTCCACACCCACCCCGACGCCGACCCCTCCGGGCACCTCCTGCAAGCCGGCCTGGAGCTCGACGGCGGTGTACACGAACGGCAACGAGGTGTCGTACAACCAGCACAACTGGAAGGCCAAGTGGTGGACCCAGAACGAGACGCCCGGCGCCTCCGAGTGGGGCCCGTGGCAGGACGAGGGCGCCTGCTGAACCTCTTGACGTGTCTGGTTCAGACCTCTAGCTTCACGGGTCATCGATGACCAAGGATGCGTCCAGCGTTCATCATTCTGAACGCCGGGCGCATCCTTCCGGCAGGAGGCCCCCCCACATGACCCGTTCCCGGCTCCTCGCGGCCGCGACCGCCGCGGGCTTCGCCCTCACCGTCACCGTCCTCGGCGGCGGCAGCGCCGGCGCGGCCGACCCGCATGCCGCGCCCGGCGGCAACTTCGACCTGTCCATATGGCAGCTCCAGGAGCCCGTCGGCTCGCCCGGCTCCCCCACCACCATCCCCTCGTCCCGGCTGCAGGGCGCGAACGGCTACCAGGACGCGTACTTCTACACCGACACCCGCGACGGTGCGATGACCTTCTGGGCGCCCGAGAAGGGCGTGACCACCCCGAACTCGAACTACGCCCGCTCCGAGCTGCGCGAGATGAACCGGAACGGCAGCCCCGCCGACTGGAAGCTCAGCGGCTCCCACCGGATGAGCGCGACCCTGCGGGTGGTCTCGGTGACCAAGAACGTGTGCGTGGGCCAGATCCACCTCGGCTCCGGCGGCTCGTCCACCAAGCCGCTGCTGGAGCTGTACCACCACGCGAACGGCGACATCGTCCTCGGCACCGAGAACTCGCCGTCGGGCGGCCAGACCCCGCACACCGTCGGACATGTGCCGGTCGGCAGGACGTGGAGCTACACCATCGCCGTCTCCGGCGGGAACACCATCGAACTGACCGTCAACGGCAGCACCACCCGCTACGGCATCCCGTCGTCCTTCTCGCCCTACAAGCAGTACTTCAAAGCTGGTTCCTACAACCAGTCCTCCTCGGACAGCACCACGAAGGGCGCCCGGGTCGCCTTCTACGGGCTGACCGTCCAGCACGGCTGACACGCGGTGCGACCTGCGCGACTGGTGAATCCGGTCGGACGGTCGTAGCGTCGATGTGCACGCCGTGGGACACGGCACGAACGGGTGGAGCGGCCATGCGCGGAACACTGGTGGGAACGGCGGTCACCCTCGCTGCGGGAGCCCTGCTCACAGCAGCCATGACCACGGCATCGGCCAGCCCGCCGATGACGGCCCCCAAGGCCGATACCCAGAAACCCGTGCTGGTCGACTGCTTCTGGAACCGCGACGTCCGCCCGGCCGACTTCATCCTGGCCTGCGGCGACGGCAACAGCCGCCTCAGCGGGCTCCGCTGGTCGCAGTGGAGCCCGGACGCGGCGGTCGCCGTGGGCATGAACATGGTCAACGACTGCAAGCCGTACTGCGCGGCGGGCACCTTCCGCTCGTACCGGGTGACCGTCCGGCTGGACCAGCCGCAGCCGTGGAAGAAGCACCCGGACGTCCAGCGCTTCAACCGGATGACCCTCACCTACGAGAGCGCCCGGCCGGAAGGCTTCAAGCAGGTCATGACCTACCCGCTCTGGGACTGACGGCCCACCGCGACCGGGTCTCCCCGGCCGCGGCGACCGATCGGCTCAGGCGATCTCGACCAGCAGGTCGCCGCCCTCCACCTGCTGGATCCGGTTGATGGCCAGCCGTGACACCCGGCCGGCCTTCGGCGCGGTGATCGTGGCCTCCATCTTCATCGCCTCGATGGTGGCCACGGTCGCACCGGCCTCGACCTCGTCGCCCTCGGCGACCGCGAGCGTCACGACACCCGCGAACGGCGCCGCCACATGGCCCGGGTTGGCCCGGTCGGCCTTCTCCGTCACCGGCACGTCCGAGGCCGCGGCCCGGTCCCGCACCTGGATCGGCCGCAGCTGGCCGTTGAGCGAGGACATCACGGTGCGCATACCGCGCTCGTCGGCCTCGCCGACCGCCTGCAGCTCGATCAGGAGCCGGACACCGGGCTCCAGGTCAACCGCGTACTCCTTGGCGGGCCGCAGACCGTAGAAGAAGGCCTTGCTGTCCAGCACGCTGGTGTCGCCGAACGACTGGCGATGCGTGTCGAACTCGCGGGTCGGGCCGGGGAACAGCAGGCGGTTGAGCGTCGCCCGCGTGTCCTTGGCCAGCCCGTCCCGGTCCTCGGTGGCCAGCTCGGGGGCCGGCTTGGGCTCGCCGCGGCCCTGGAGGGCCTTGGTGCGGAAGGGCTCGGGCCAGCCGCCGGGCGGGGTGCCCAGCTCGCCACGCAGGAAGCCGATGACCGAGTCGGGGATGTCGAACCGGTCGGGGGTCGCCTCGAAGTCCTCCGGCGCGACTCCGGCGCCGACCAGGTGCAGGGCGAGGTCGCCGACCACCTTGGACGACGGGGTGACCTTCACCAGGTGGCCCAGGATGCGGTCGGCGGCCGCGTACATGGCCTCGATGTCCTCGAAGCGGTCACCGAGACCGAGGGCGACGGCCTGGGTGCGCAGGTTGGACAGCTGGCCGCCCGGGATCTCGTGGTGGTAGACGCGTCCGGTCGGGGAGGCGAGGCCCGCCTCGAAGGGGGCGTAGATCCTGCGGACGCCCTCCCAGTACGGCTCCAGGTCGCCGACGGCCTGCAGGTCCAGTCCGGTGGGCCGCTCGGAGTGGTCGGTGGCCGCGACGAGCGCCGACAGCGACGGCTGCGAGGTCGTACCGGCCATGGAGGCCACCGCGCCGTCCACCGCGTCGGCGCCCGCCTGGATCGCGGCGAGGTAGGTGGCCAGCTGGCCGCCCGCGGTGTCGTGCGTGTGCAGATGCACCGGCAGGTCGAACTCGCGGCGCAGCGCGGACACCAGCTTGGCGGCGGCCGGGGCGCGCAGCAGACCGGCCATGTCCTTCACGGCGAGGACATGGGCACCGGCCTGCACGATCTGCTCGGCGAGGCGCAGGTAGTAGTCGAGGGTGTACAGCCGCTCGGCGGGGTCGTTGAGGTCGGCGGTGTAGCAGAGGGCGACCTCGGCGACCGCTGTACCGGTCTCGCGCACGGCGTCGATGGCAGGCCGCATCTGGCCGACGTCGTTGAGGGCGTCGAAGATGCGGAAGATGTCGATGCCGGTGGCGGCGGCCTCCTGTACGAAGGCGTCGGTGACCTCGGTCGGGTACGGCGTGTAGCCGACGGTGTTGCGGCCCCGCAGCAGCATCTGCAGGCAGATGTTCGGTACGGCCTCGCGCAGGGCGGCCAGCCGCTCCCACGGGTCCTCGGCGAGGAAGCGCAGCGCCACGTCGTACGTAGCACCGCCCCAGCACTCCAGGGAGAGCAGCTCGGGCAGGGTGCGGGCGACGACCGGGGCGACGGCGAGCAGGTCCTTGGTGCGCACCCGGGTGGCGAGCAGCGACTGGTGGGCGTCGCGGAAGGTGGTGTCGGTGACGCCGATGGTCGGCGACTCGCGCAGGTGCCGGGCGAAGCCCTCGGGGCCGAGTTCCACCAGCCGCTGCCGGGAGCCCGCCGGGGGCTCGCCGGCCGGGAGCAGGGGCAGCTTGGTGACCGGATCGAGCAGGTCCGGGCGCTCGCCGTGCGGCTTGTTGACGGTGACGTCGGCGAGGTAGGTGAGCAGCTTGGTGCCGCGGTCGGCGGAGTGCCGGGAGGTGAGCAGGTGCGGGCGCTGCTCGATGAACGACGTGGTGACCCGGCCCGCCTGGAAGTCCGGGTCGTCCAGGACGGCCTGCAGGAACGGGATGTTGGTGGCCACGCCCCGGATGCGGAACTCGGCGACGGCACGCCGGGCGCGCCCGATGGCGGCCTTGAAGTCCCGGCCCCGGCAGGTGAGTTTGACCAGCATCGAGTCGAAGTGCGCGCTGATCTCCGTACCAGCGTGGGTGGTACCGCCGTCGAGGCGGATACCGGAGCCGCCCGGCGAGCGGTAGGCGCTGATCCGGCCGGTGTCCGGGCGGAAGCCGTTGGCCGGGTCCTCGGTGGTGATACGGCACTGGAGGGCGGCACCGCGCAGGGTGACCGTGTCCTGGGACAGGCCGAGGTCGGCGAGGGTCTCGCCGGAGGAGATGCGCAGCTGGGCCTGGACCAGATCGACGTCGGTGACCTCCTCGGTGACCGTGTGCTCGACCTGGATGCGGGGGTTCATCTCGATGAAGACGTGGTTGCCGTCGCGGTCCAGGAGGAACTCGACCGTGCCCGCGTTGCGGTAGCCGATCTCGCGGGCGAAGCGCACCGCGTCGTCGCAGATACGGTCCCGGAGCGCCGGGTCGAGGTTGGGCGCGGGCGCCAGCTCGATGACCTTCTGGTGGCGGCGCTGCAGCGAGCAGTCCCGCTCGAAGAGGTGAATGACGTTGCCCTCGCCGTCGGCGAGGATCTGCACCTCGATGTGGCGTGGGTCCACGACGGCCTTCTCCAGGAAGACGGTCGGGTCGCCGAAAGCGGACGCGGCCTCGCGGGAGGCGGCTTCGATGGACTCGCGCAGCTGGGCGGGGTCCTCCACGCGGCGCATGCCGCGTCCGCCGCCGCCCGCGACCGCCTTGACGAACACCGGGAAGCCGATCTGCTCGGCGGCGCGGACGAGTTCGTCGACGTCGTTGGAGGGCGCGGACGAGCCCAGTACGGGCACGCCGGCCGCCCGGGCCGCGGCGACCGCGCGGGCCTTGTTGCCGGTCAGTTCCAGCGTCTGCGCGCTCGGTCCGACGAAGGTGATGCCCGCCTCCTCGCAGGCGCGAGCGAGTTCGGGGTTCTCGGACAGGAAGCCGTAGCCCGGGTAGACGGCGTCGGCGCCCGCCCGGCGTGCGGCGCCCACGATCTCCTCCACGGAGAGATAGGCCCGTACCGGATGCCCCGGTTCTCCGATCTCGTACGCCTCGTCGGCCTTCAGCCGGTGCAGCGAGTTGCGGTCCTCGTGCGGGAACACGGCGACCGTGCGCGCACCGAGTTCATAGCCCGCCCGGAACGCGCGGATCGCGATCTCTCCACGGTTGGCGACCAGCACCTTGCGGAACATCCTGGATTCCCTTCAGCTGCCCGGCGGCGACGAGGACCATGGTGTCAGCCATGCCCTGTCCTACGTCGCGGCAACATTAGGTGCTGGCCGCACGTGTCGAAGTGCGAAAAGCGTCACATTGACGTGGTGAGGACATGCCAGACGCCAGGTCGGTCAGAAGCGGCAGTGCAGCGGAGGGTCGAAGACCGGCGGCGGTGCGGCGAGGGCGGCGCGGATCGATTCCTCCAGGACCGAGTAGCGCGAGCCGTCGGTGCGGTGCAGGCGCAGGGGCGCGGTGAGGCCCGCTTCGGTGTTGCTGATGAAGCGGGGAGGCCCGGTGTGTTTGAAGCCCCGCGTGTGGAAGAGAAAGGGGTGGGCGAGGACGACGTCCCCGGCGTGGCCGGTCAGCTCGGTGACGTTGCCCAGCGGCTCGGCCAGGACGCGATCGAACAGCTCGCGGTGACCGAGGCCTTCGGGGTGCCGGGCGAGGACGTGGGCGGTACGGCGGTGGCTGCCCTCGGCGACGAGGGTGCCGCCGCCCGACGGTTCGACGTCGGAGAACAGGCCGATGAGGAGCAGGCCCTGGTGGGGTGCGTCGAGGGTGTGGCGGAACCAGTTTCCGTCGATGTGCCAGCCCTCCGCGGGAATGCTCCCCACCGCCCGGTTCGCCCCGTGGGCGAAGTTCACCGGCCAGAACCCCCAGGTCCGGTCCCCGCGCCAGCGGCCCCGGCCCACCAGTTCCTCGACGGCCCGCGCGAGCATCTCGGGGAAACAGGCCCGTACGGCGGCGCCGTCCAGCCGTTCCTCGATGTCGTACGCGGCGGGCCAGGTGCCCGGGTCGGCGTGGTCGATACCCGCCTTCGCATGCATGCGGCGCCATACGGCGGCGCGGGCCGCGGCCGCGCGCCGCTCGTCGAACGCGCCGCGGAGCACGCAGTAGCCGCGCTCGGTGAAGTCCGCCAGGTCGGCGGTGGTGAGGACGGCCCCGGCGTCACCGGCTCTCGCGTCACCGGCCGTCGCATCACCGGTCATCGCATCACCGGTCATCGCGTCACCAGTAGAGCAGCCAGCGGCCGTCGCACCAGACGCCGTGGCCCTGGAGGGTGAGGCGTTCGTCGCCCCGCCGCACGCTGCTGCTGGGGGCGACCTGGTGCAGGACGTGCCCGGAGTGCACGTAGAGGTGTCCGGGTGTGTAGGGGACGTACCGCAGGGGGTGAAAGCGTTGCAGGTCCGCCGCGCTCTCCACCCAGCCGCGGGCGAGGGAGCGGCGGAAGTCCTGGTACGTCGCCTCCCACAGATTCAGTCCGCCGCCGGCCGCGGGCACCCGCAGCGGCAGGGTGAAGGACAGCAGCCGGTCGGTGTCGGTTCCCGGCGGCCAGTCGAAGGCCTGGTACTGGAGGTCGAAGTGCACGGGTGCCTGCGGTCTGGTGAAGATGGCGTCCTCCAGCCAGATGTGGAAGCCCGGCAGCGCCAGGTGCTCCGGGAAGCGGACCGGTGCGTCCAGGTGGTCGGTGAGGGCCTTGCCCAGCCTGTCGTACAGGTCCTCGAAGTGCGTCCGGAGCAGCTCCCGGGAGCCCACCCCGTGGCGTTGGTAGTGGCCGGTCTCCGGCCGTTCCGCCACGTCGAGGTAGCTCGGCGTGCCGAGGGTGAGGAACGCGGGGGGATCGCCACCACGCGCGATCCAGTGCTCCCGCAGGGCGTACACGCGCTCCCGTACGTCGTCGCTGCCCTCGGCTGTGAGCAGCGGAAGGTCCGTGATCACGCGGTGCCTCCCGTCAGCAGGCGCAGCAGCGATGTGGTGACGGCACCGCCGAGTCTGCGGTCGTACCAGTCGTATCCGGGCATCGGGTTGGCCTCCAGGCACCAGTACCTGCCGTCCGTGTCCCGTTTGAGGTCCCAGCCGGCGAAGGCGAGCCCGAGGCCGCGGGTGCAGGCGGCGATCCGCGTGGCGAGTCCGGAGGGCAGGTGGTGGGGCCGGAACTCGACCTCGTCCAAGGGCGCGGTGCGGTAGTCGACCGCCGCGCACACCGCTTCCTCGGCGTGCAGTTCGTCGCCGAGGACGTGGACGCGGACGTCGCTGCCGGCCACATACCGCTGCAGGTGCACCGGTCCCTGCTGGGGCACGAAGTCGTCGAACTCCGCCGGGGCCACGAGTCTGCTGTCGGCCCGCACACCGGACAGTGCCTTGACGATGGCCGGTCCGCCGCCGGCGAACGCGCGCAGTCGTGCGGGGTCCGAGCTGGTGAGACTCTCCGGTACGTCGAAGCCGTGGCGGGCCAGGGTGACTTCGTGCAGCGGCTTGGAGCCGTTGTCGCCGGCCGCACCGGGGCGGTTGACGACGACGCCGGGCACCCGGTCGAGCCAGGCGGTGAGCGACGCCATCAGACTCCGCCAGCGCACGGTGCGGGCGGCGTCGTCCTCGAAGGCGGACAGGTCCGCCAGCCGGCAGAAGTAGCCGTCCTCCGGGCCGAGGTCGTGGCGCTGGTCGCCGACCAGGATCCAGCTGTCCCCGTCGTCGGGCAGCGCGAGCCGCCACGAGCCCCGGTGCACCAGGTCACCGAGGTCGACGAGGGTGACTTCGGCCGACCGGTCGGCGGCCTCGGTCGTGAAGTGGGCGAGGGTGCCGTCCGTGGCGACCCCGACCGCGTAGATCACGGGAACAACACCTCCATGAGCCGGGGTCCGAGACCGAGCCAGACCATGCGCAGCTGCTCCACAGCGGGGAACGGCTCGACATGTACCAGGCGTGCCGCGGCGGCTGCGTCCGTCACCCGCCAGACGAGGGCGGCCAGATCCAGCTCAAGTGCGGCCGCCGCGGCGACGCTGCGGGATTCCAGGGCGAGGTGGCCGAGGTCGGCGGTGGTGCAGCGCCAGGCCCGCTCGCCCAGGACGACGACCGTCTCCATGGCGGGGTCGGCGTCCGACCAGCGTGCGCGGTAGGGGCCGCTGCCCGGTGGCCGCTCGGGCCAGCGGCGGGCGCGGAGCGTGCCGAGGTCCTCGACCCAGAAGGCCTCGCCCTCCACCGGTCCCGGTCGCGGATAGTCGCGGGAGAACAGTTCGCCGGTGCCGTGCTCCCGCGCGCGGTGCTCGGTCACCGCGGCGGATCGCGTGGTGCGGCCGGCCACGAGCGCTGTGGTGGGGCGGTTGATGACGGGTGCGGGCGTGAGCGCCGCGACCGCCCACAGCTGCGCGAGGCATTCACCCCACTGGAACTCCGCGTCGAGGCCGATCCGGCGATCGGGCGGTGGCGGCAGCAGGAGGACGAGCGGGACGACGGGATCGACCGTGGCCTCGCCCGCGCGAGCCGTGACGGTGAACAGCTGCGCCGCGTCGAAGACATCGAGGACGGCCGCCGAACGGCCCTGCTCCCGCACGTAGTCGGCCATCTCCACCGCGACAGGGTCCTCGGGATCGGCCACGACGATCAGGTCCGCCGGAGCAGCGGTCCGGGCGGGTTCGGTCGGCTCGGCGGGCGGTTCGGGGAGCGGTTCGGCGTAGGGTTCGGGGGGTTCGGGGGGTTCGGGGGGCAGTGATCCGGCATCGGCGAGTGGTTCGCCTGCACCGGCCTGCGGTTCGGCCACACCGGCCTGCGGTTCAGATGACAAGGCCACGCTCCCGCAGGAATCGGCTCGCCCGGGAGGCGCGCAGGACGGCCAGGACGTCGTCGGCTTCTGTGGTTGTCCCGGCCCGCCCGCCCGTCGCCGGCTCCGCCGACTCCGCCGGCCGTGCGGCGACCGGCACGATATGGCCGGTCGGGGTCCAGGCGCCGTCCGTCCCGTCCTTGGAGTCCTTGAAGTCCTTGCCGTCCTTGGTGTCCTTGCGGTCCTTCACGTCCTTGCTGTCCTTGAGGTCCTTCAGGTCCTTGTAGTCCTTGAAGTCCTTGCGGTCCTTGTAGTCCTTGAACTCCTTGCCGTCCTTGAAGTCCTTGAAGCTCTTGGCCTGCAGGTCCGGTGTGCCGTCCGTCTCCGGCGCCGGGACGGCCTGTCCGGGTTCGGCCGCGGCCGCCTCCGGGGGTACCGGCCGCCACAGGCCGGCTAGCAGGTCCCGGCGGTGGGCGGCCCTGAGGAAGGGCATCACCCTGGCCTCGTCGATCGTCCATGTCATGAGAGGTGCCCTTCCTCGGTGGGGTCCGGCTGGGCGCGGAATCGCCTCAGGGCCGCGGCCAGTTCGCGCTGTGCGGTGGCGTGATGCGGGTTCAGATTGCAGATGAGGTGATCGACGCCGAGGTCCCGGTAGCCGGCGAACCCGTCGGCGAGGTCGGCGGGGGTACCGGTGAGGGCGGGGGCACGGGGGTCGGCACCGGCGGCACCGCCGACGGGTACGACGTTCACGCCGGCGGTCACGCGAAGGGTCGAGGGGTCGCGGCCGGCGTCGGCGCAGGCGGCCCGCACGGTGTGCAGCGCGGGCTCGAACGTGGCCGGGGCGCCGAACCAGCAGCCGTTCCACAGGTCGGCATGGCGGGCGGCCGCCCGCAGCATGCGCGGTCCGAAGCCGCCGACCAGGAGGGGCGGGCCTTCGGGCCGCACGCCACGGGGGCGGAGCTCGCCGCCCCGGACCCAGGAGTAACGGCCGTTGAATTCAGCCTTTCCGGTGCGCAGCAGTGCCGTGACGATCTGCAGGGACTCTTCGAAACGGGCCACACGATGATCGAAATCGAGGCCGAATGCCTCGAATTCCGGGCGATGCCAGCCGGCCCCCAGGCCCAGAATGAGACGGCCGTTGCTCAACGAATCGAGGGTCACTGCCATTTTCGCGAGGACGGCCGGATTCCGGAAAGCCGTGCACAGGACGAAGGTGCCGAGTCGAATGCGCGAAGTGGCCTCGGCCAGCGCACTGAGCGTGGTCCAGCATTCCCAGATGCCTTCGGAGTGTTCATTCCCGTCGCGGAAGAGCAGGTGGTCGAAGCACCAGAGCGAGTCGAAGCCGGCTGCTTCGGCCTGTCGGGCGAGGGCTCTTATCTCTTCGTAGGAGGGTTGTTTGGCGGGATATTCCGCCAAGGGCAGAGTGACGCCGACCTTCATGGACCCTCGCTCCCCCGAGCCGTGAATTGGTCCTCTGCAGGCAACGGCGCGAGCGTAGCAGCGGAGTATCGGAGATCGCCATGCCCGGAAGTCGGCGACATTTCCGGGGCAGCTTCATGCTGTTCTTGGGAAAGGTGATTCTGCAGGGTTGGACTAATGTTCGAGGAAAGTCGCGGAGACGTCGCGGGCCGCATTTCCGGGACGTCCGGCGCACGCCGGAGCGAGCAGGGGTGCGGCCTCCGCCGGAGCGGGCGCCACGTTCCCACGGATCGGCAGCATGGACCGTACGACGGCCCGTACTCGCTCCCGGCGGCCGTGCAGGAGGCCGAGGACGACGGCCACTCCCACCGCGATCAGATGCTCCCGGCCGGCGAGGTTCGGGACCGCGATCGACTCCCACACCATCGAGCCGCCGGTCAGCGTGAACACCACGGGGGCGCGCCGGACGACCGCCAGATAGGTGAACAGGCCGACGACGGCCGCCGACGGTCCCGTGTCGAGCACCTTGCCGCACTCCGGGGGAAGTCCGAAACCCCACCATCCGGGGCCGATCGCGATCATCAGGCGGGCGGTGAGGGTTCCGGCCAGGGTGGTGGCATAGGCGGTCACCAGAGTGCGGGTCCGGCCGAGGCCCAGTTCGGCGAGGGCGAAGGCGAGGAACAGCTGGGTGATACCCGCCCACACCGGCAGGTCGAGCGCCGGGACGTACAGCGACACCGGGGTGCGCAGCAGGGACAGCCACAGCGGCAGATCGGCCGTGACGCCGCCGAGCCGCCGCACCCACAGCGCTCCGGTCGGGCGCTGTGCGAGGTCATGGAAGAAGATGACGCCGAACGCGGCGACGAACGCCAGCAGCAGCCCCGACAGTCCGCGCCGCGCGAGCCGCCGCACCGGGTCGACGACGACGGCCCGCCACTCCGCCCGTAACGTGCGCCCGGTGAACCGGGCCAGGTGCGTGAGCACGGAGCGGACCTGGTCCGTGCGCCGGCCGGCGCTCCGGTCAGCGCTCATGGGACACGGCAGCCCATCGCCTCTCGGTCCCCCACACCCGCATCGCCCCCTCCACCCCGCCGTCGGCGTCTCGGCCGTGCGAGGCGGCGTCCGATCGCCTTCCGCCCGTTTCGGCCGCCCTCGCGTGGATGCGCGGTTCCGTCCCCTCCGCCTGGACCGCCCCGGTCCGGCGCTGACAGTTCAGCGAGCCGGGAGCCGGGCGTCAAGATCCACCCGGCCTGCGTCGCCGTGACAAGAATCAGGCGCGCGCGAGGCAACCTGGCCGGCTTCGGAATCGTCACCGCCCGAGGAGCGGTGCCCGGCGGCCTTGCACCGGCGGCGACACGGAACGACCCGCTCGGCCCGCCGGGCCCGCTCGGCCGCCGGTCCGCCCGGAAGCCCCCCAAGATGCCGGGCGGCGTGATCCGTCGCTAGATGGACGAAGGGCCTTCGTGCCGTACGGAACGACCATCGAGTGTGTGGAAAGGCTGGGACACCCCATGCGACAGCGCAGTCTGCGGGATCTCCAGGTATCGGCCATCGGCCTCGGCTGCATGGGAATGTCCGCCTTCTACGGCACGACCGACCAGGACGAGGGCGTCGCGACCATCCGGCGCGCCCTGGACCTCGGCATCACCTTCCTCGACACCGCGCAGGTCTACGGACCGCTCACCAACGAATCCCTGGTCGGCGAGGCGATCCGGGGTCACCGTGACGAGTACGTGATCGCCACCAAGTTCAACTACCGCATGGACGACGCGGTGCCGGGCGACATGAGCACGGTGGGCCGGCAGGACGGCTCGGCCGAGCATGTCCGCAGCTCCGTCCACGGCTCGCTGACGCGCCTCGGCACCGACCACATCGACCTGTACTACCAGCACCGGGTCGACCCCGAGATACCCATCGAGGAGACGGTCGGTGCCCTGGCCGAGCTGGTCGCCGAGGGCAAGGTGCGGCACATCGGGCTGAGCGAGGCGAGCGCGGAGACCATCCGGCGCGCCCACGCCGTGCACCCCGTCACGGCCGTGCAGAGCGAGTACTCACTGTGGACGCGGGACGTGGAGGCCGAGGTGCTGCCCGCCTGCCGGGAGCTCGGCATCGGCTTCGTCCCCTACTCCCCGCTCGGCCGCGGTTTCCTCGCCGGCCGCTTCTCCTCCCCGGACGAGCTGGACGAGAACGACTGGCGCCGCACCAGCCCCCGCTTCACCGACGCCAACATCGAGGCGAACCAGCGGCTGGCGGCGAAGGTGAAGGAGATCGCCGCGGAGAAGGAGGTGACCCCGGCCCAGCTGGCGATCGCCTGGGTGCTGGCCCAGGGCGAGGACGTGGTCCCGATCCCGGGCACCAAGCGCCGCACCTACCTGGAGCAGAACGCCGGCGCGGTCGGCATCGAGCTCACCGAGGAGGACCTCGCCCGTATCGACGCCGAGCTGCCCGAGGCGGCGGGCGCGCGCTACGACGAGGCCGGGATGCGGACGGTGAACCGCTAGTCCCTGGCGCCGGACTCACGCCTGCGGACGCCCGCCTGCCGCGCGACGCCCTGCACGCTCCCCCACCGCCGGCGCTTCCGGCACAGCAGGCGCGGAGCCGCGCCCGCTGTGCCGGGGCGCTGGTCAGGCGGCCGGTTCGCGTGCCGTGCGGGCCGCCGCGGCGAGGTCCAGGTCCGTGGTCTCAGGGGCCAGGAACTGGGATACCAGCCCGCCGACGGCGAGCACGGCGGCACCCACGAACAGCACGAAGCGGGCGCCGAAGTGGTCCAGGCCCATCGGCAGCAGGAAGGTTCCGACGGCCGCGCCGACCCGGCTCATCGCCGTGGCGAAGCCGACGCCCGTGGCGCGGAGCGAGGTCGGGAACACCTCCAGCGGATAGACGGCGGTCAGGGCGCTGGAAGCGGCGTTGAGGAAGATGAAGAACAGGAAGCCGCCGACGATGACGGGGGTGGAGGACGGCCACAGTGCGACCAGGGCCAGACAGCCGGCCGTGATCCAGAACGGCGGGATCAGCAGCTTGCGACGGCCGATGCGGTCCACGACCAGGCAGCCCACGGTGACACCGGCGACGGCGGTGAAGGAGTAGACCAGCAGTGCGGCGACCGCGTTGTCGCCCATGTGAAGGGCGTCGAAGACCTGGGTCCAGAAGGTGCCGATGGCGAAGTAGGGCAGGACGAGCGCGGCCCAGAAGACGCTGGCGAAGACCGTGCTGCGCAGATGCCGACGGCTGAACAGGGCACGGAACCCCTCGCGTCGGGCCTCTTCGGTCTCGTCGAGTTCGGCGGTGACGTCGACCTCGATGCCGTACTTGGCGATGAGTGCCTCGGCCTCGGCCCGGCGTCCCCTGCTCAGCAGCCAGCGCGCCGACTCGGGGATACCGCCGCGCAGGGACACGCACACCACGGCGATGACCGCGCTGCTGGCCAGCGTCCAGCGCCAGCCGCCCTGGACGTCCGCGAAGACGGCGCCGACGACGGTCGCGAGCGCGTAGCCGACGTACCAGCTGATCTCCAGGCTGGCGAGCAGCCGGCCACGGCCCTGGCGGGGCGCGTACTCGGACAGCAGCGGGGCGCCGATGGCGTACTCGCCGCCGATGGCGATACCCATGACCAGGCGGATGAGGAAGAGCTGGAGTCCGTCGGTGACGAAGAACTGCAGCACCGAGCCGAGCAGGAAGATCAGCATGTCGGCGAGGAACACCGGGCGCCTGCCGAAGCGGTCGGCGAGCCGGCCGAAGAGCGGTCCGCCGACGAAGATGCCGATCAGCGGCGAGGCGCCGACCAGGCCCTCCATGACGGTGGACAGATGCAGGTCGGCGGTGAGGGCGGTCATCGCCATGCCGATGCCACCGATGATGTAGCCGTCGATGCCCTCGCCGATCTGGGTGGCGAGCTTCAGCTTGGTGTGCAGGCGGCGGCGTTCGCGCAGCAGCTCCGGGGACGGCGGAGCATCGGGGGTTTCGAACTCTCGTTCCGTCGTAGGCGTCGTTGCCATGAGCGGTCCTTGTCTGGGGACAGGCGGATCCGGGGACAGGCGGATCCGGAGACGGACGGATCCGGAGACGATCGGGTCCGGGGACGAACGGGTCCGGGTAGGTGCGGGAGGGTCAGCCGGTGGGCCAGTCCAGGGCGATGTACTGCGTCTCCAGGAACGCCTCGATGCCCTCGCGGCCGCCCTCCCGGCCCAGGCCGGACTGCTTGACGCCACCGAACGGGGCCGCCGGGTCGGACAGCAGGCCGCGGTTGAGACCGACCATGCCCGCTTCCAGGCGTTCGGCCAGGCGCAGGGCGCGGGCGGCATCGCGTGCGTAGACGTAGGCGGCGAGGCCGTGGACGGTGGCGTTGGCGCGGGCGAGGACCTCCTCCTCGTCGGTGAAGGTGGTGAGCGGGGCGACGGGGCCGAAGACCTCCTCGTGGAGGATGCGGGCGTCGTCGGGAACCCCGGTGAGGACGGTCGCGGGGTGGTAGAAGCCGGGTCCGTCGGGGACGGTGCCCTGCGCGGCGATCCGCGCGCCTCGGTCGAGCGCGTCGTCCACCAGGGAGCGGATCTTGTCGACGGCGGCTCGATCGATCATCGGGCCGAGCGCCACGCCCTCCTCCGATCCGGGTCCGGTGCGCACCGCGGCCATGGCGGCGCCGAATTTCTCGGTGAACTCGGCGGCGACGTCTGTGTGCACGTAGAACCGGTTGGCGGCGATGCAGACCTCGCCGCCCCCGCGCATCTTGGCGTCCATCGCGCCGCGTACGGCGGCGTCCACGTCGGCGTCCGCGCAGACGATGAACGGCGCGTTGCCGCCCAGTTCCATGGTCACGTTGACGACGTTCGCCGCGGCCTGCTCCAGGAGCAGCTTGCCGGTGGCGGTGGAGCCCGTGAAGGAGAACTTGCGGACCCGTTCGTCGGCGAGCCAGGCGGAGACGACCTCGGGGGCGCGGTCGGTGGGCAGCACGTTGAGCAGGCCGTCGGGCAGTCCGGCAGCGGCGAGGAGAGCGGCCACCGCGAGCGCGGTCAGCGGGGTCTCGGGGGCCGGCTTGAGCAGGACGGGACAGCCGGCCGCGAGCGCCGGGGCGATCTTGCGGGTGGCCATGGCTGCCGGGAAGTTCCACGGTGTGACGAACGCCGTGACACCGACGGGGTGCCTGCGCACGACGTGCCGGTAGCCGCCGCCCGGAGCGTCGGCGAACGAGGAGCCGATGCGCACGGCCTCTTCGGAGAACCAGCGGAAGAACTCGGCCGCGTAGCCGACCTCGGCCAGCGCGTCCCGATGGGCCTTGCCGTTCTCCCGCACGATCAGCTCGGCGAGGGTCTCGCGGTGCTGCCGCATCAGCTCGAAGGTGTCGTACAGGATCTCCGAGCGGCGCCTGGGCGGGGTGGCCCGCCAGCCGGCCGCGGCCCGCTCCGCCGTGGTGAGCGCCGCGCGGGCGTCCTCGGGGCCGGCCGCGGACACCTGGCGCACCGGCTCGCCACTGGCCGGGTCGTACACGGGATACGTCCGGCCGTCGGCGGCCGGGAGCCAGCGGCCGCCGAGGAACACGTCGCCGTCGGCGAGCGGGGCCTTGGCGAGGGTGTCGATGCCCGCGAGGTTCATGAGCTGCTCTTTTCTCCGTTCACGACGGGGGTCCGTCCGCTGCGCGGTGAATTTACGAGCACGTCACAGGGCCGACAAGGCCGGGCCGACGGATCGCAATGGGGGTTGCTGTGAGGGCAACTCACTGATCTTGCGGGACACCGGACCGCCGCATCAGGCGAGCCGGGCGCTCGCCGCCGAGGTGCGCCGCGGCTCCCAGCCGAGCAGCGCCGACACCCGCGCCGCCGCCCGGGCTGTCGTGCGCCCGGCCTCGTCGAGACGCTCGCCGAGGCGGGGCTTGGGCGCGGAGATGTTCAGGGCGGCGACGACCCGGCCGCGGAAGTCCCGCACCGGAGCCGACACACCGACCAGCCCCGCTTCGAACTCCTCGCTGACGCGGGCGTACCCCCGCCGTCCGGCGTCCTGGATCAGCGCCCACAGCTCGGGCACCGGCAGCTCGCCCGCCGTGCCGAAGCGGACGTACAGCTCGTCGGGTGTCGCGTCGGCGAGCAGTACACGGCCGGCGGAGGTCTGCCAGGCGGGCACCCCGCGCCCCTCCCAGCCGTGCACCCGGAAGGAGTGCCCGGACACCGACAGCAGGGTGAGAACCTCGCGGTCGCTCAGCACGCACAGGTGGCTCGTCTCCTCCAGGTCCGCCGACAGGGCGTGCATGACCGGTTCCGCGACCCGTACGAGACGGCTCTCGGACGTCCGGGCCACGAGGGAGAACAGGCGCCAGCCCAGGCGGTACTCCAGAGTGTCGGGGTCACGCTCGACGATCCCCTCGGCGGCCAGGGCCTTCAGGGCGCGGGAGACCTGCGTCTTCTCGCGGCCCACCAGCTGGGCGAGGCGTACCACGCCGAGGCCGCCCGCCTGCTGCGCCTCGTCGGAGGCGAGGGCCTCCAGCAGGTCGATGTCCCGGCGCAGGCCGTGCCCGCGCGCGGCGGAGGGGGTGTCCGTCACGGCGCCATCCTAGGCGTGCCGTCCGGGTACGGAACCCCCAGGTCAGGGCGCGGGTTGTCAGGAGAGCAACCCGCATTTCGATTCCCGTCACCGCCTTGCCCGGCCAGGGCGGCGAACCTAGATTCGCCGCATCGGGCCGGATGAACTGTTCCGAATAGGAGGTTCATCAGCGGATGCCTGCTACATCCTGGTTCGCCCGTCGATCCTGGTTCGCCCGTCGATCCTGGTTCGCCCGTCGAACCCCGCCACCCAAGATCCAGGAGTTCCGATGCCCTCCCCGGCTTCACCCACCCGCCAACCCGGCTTTGCCGCGACCGCGCTGATCGGCGAGTCCTTCGTCGGTGACGGCTCGAACACCGCGCACACCAACGTCGTGATCGGCCGCAGGGGCGGCCCGGTCGAGACGGCCTGGGCGACCGCGCTGGCCACGCCGAGCGCGGGACACGTACCGTTCGTGACCGTCCTGCGGCCCTCGGTGCCGGTGAAGCCGCCGACCCTGTTCGTGACCAAGGCCGCCGCCGGGAGCGAGCGGCACGAGCGCGCCACCTGGGGCAGCGCCCAGGCGGGTCTGGCACAGGGCGTCGCGGACGCCGTCGCCCGGGGGCTGATCCCGGCGGAGGAGGCCGACGAGCTGCTGATCATCGCGGCGGTGTGGGTCAACCCGGCGGTGGACGATCTCGACATCGCCTTCCGCAACCAGCGGGCCGCCGCCTACGACGCGATCCGCGCGGCCGTGACAGGGACGCCGTCGGTGTCCGACGTCCTGGCCGCGGCCCAGGAGGGACCGGCGAACCCGTTCTACACACCCGCACCCGACGCGCTCGCCGCGTCCGCGCCCGAGGCGGTCACGCGTTGAAGATCACCGACATCACCCTGGACCGGCTCAGGCTGGAACTGGACCCGCCCTTCCACGCCGCCTGGGACCCCGAGCCGCGCCGCCACTTCGACGCCACGATCGTGCGCGTGCACACCGACGAGGGGATCACCGGCATCGGCTCCGGCGACCTCATGGACGGCTTCGGCACCTACCGGCACCTCTTCGTCGGCGAGGACCCGCTCGACATCACCCGGCATGTCAGGGCCATCGAGACGGCGAACTTCCACGGCGCACACTACTGGCCGCTGGAGGCGGCCCTGTGGGACGTCATCGGCAAGGTGCACGGCCGTCCTGTGGCCGAACTCTTCGGCAACGCGGCCAAGAAGCTGCCCGCCTACGCCTCCTGCGGCGAGCTGAAGTCCCCCGAGGAGCGGGTCGCGACCGCGCTGAGGGTGCGCGCCGCGGGCTTCGGCGGGATGAAGATCCGTATCGACCGGAACCGCGTCGAGGACGGCATCGCGGCGGTCAGGGCCGTGCGCGAGGAGCTGGGCGACGGCTTCGAGATCATGGTCGACCTCAACCAGTCCTGGCGCATGGCGGGCGACACCGCGCCCGCCTCCGACCTCGCCAAGACCCGGAAGATCGTCGCCAGGCTCGCGGAACTGGACGTCTTCTGGGTCGAGGAACCACTGCCGTACGCCGACCTGGACGGCTTCAAGCGGCTGCGCGCCGAGAACCCCGGCGTGCGTATCGCCGCCGGCGAGATGCACCACTCCCCCACCGAGCTGCTGCGCTACCTCGAGGAGGACGCGCTCGACATCTACCAGATGGACGTCGTCCTCGCGATCGGCATGCACCGCGCCCGCACCCTGGCCGAGCTGGCTCAGCTGAAGCACCGCCACTTCACCCCGCACAGCTGGACGAACGGGATCGGCGTGCTCGCCAACCTGCACGTGGCGGCGGGCGTCGGCGGCGGCCCCTACTTCGAGTTCCCCTACGACCCTCCCGGCTGGACCCCCGAACGCCGCGACTTCATGCTCGCCGAGCCCGTCCGGGTTAACGCCGAGGGCTGCCTCGAAGTACCGGACAGGCCCGGGCTCGGCATTGAGCTGGACGAGGAAGCGATCGACCGCTGGAGGGTCAAGTGACGTACACCATCGAGGAATTGCTGACCCGTTCGTTCGAGGAGTGGCGGGCCGCGGCCGACAAGCTCACCTTCGAGACCCGGCCGTTCATCGACGGCGCGTTCACGGACGCGACCTCCGGCGACAGCTTCCCGAGCGTCTCACCACGCGACGGCAAGGTACTCGCCGAGGTGCAGGCCGCCTCCGCCGAGGACGTCGACCGGGCCGTTCGTTCCGCTCGTTCCGCGTTCGAGGACGGCCGCTGGCGGGACCTCGCACCCAAGGAGCGCAAGCGGGTCCTGCTGCGCTGGGCGGAGCTGATCCGGGCGAACGCCGAGGAGCTGGCACTGCTCGACACGCTGGAGATGGGCAAGCCCATCACCGAGTCACTGCGCGTGGACGTGGCCAAGGCCGCAGAGACCATCGCCTGGTACGCGGAGGCGATCGACAAGACCTACGACGAGATCGCGCCCACGCCCGGGGACGCGCTCGCACTGATCACCCGGGAGCCGCTGGGCGTCGTGGGCGCGGTCGTTCCCTGGAACTACGCGTTGCTGATCGCCAGTTGGAAGCTGGGTCCGGCGCTCGCCACCGGCAACAGCGTCGTGCTCAAGCCCGCCGAGCAGACCTCGCTCGCCGCGCTGCGGCTGGCCGCGCTCGCCACCGAGGCGGGGCTCCCGGACGGGGTGCTGAACGTGGTCCCCGGACGGGGCGAGGTCGCCGGCCAGGCACTCGGCCGGCACCCCGGCGTGGACAAGATCGCCTTCACCGGTTCGGCCGAGGTGGCCCGGTTCTTCCAGGTGTACGCGGGCGAGTCCAACGGCAAGCAGGTCGCCGTCGAAGCGGGCGGCAAGTCGCCGCAACTGGTGCTGGCCGACGCCGACATCGAGGCCGCCGCGTCCGCCGTGGCGTGGGGGATCTTCTACAACGCGGGGCAGACCTGCAACGCAGGCTCGCGTGTGGTCGTGCACGCCTCGGTGAAGGACCGGCTCCTGGACGCCGTGCGCCGGATCACCACCGAGACGTTCCGTCCCGGTGACCCGCTGGACCCGGCCACGGTGATGGGCCCGATCGTGGACGAGACCCAACTTGCCAAGATCCTGGGCTATGTCGAGCGCGGCACGCGGGACGGCGCGACCGTGCTGCTCGGCGGCGGCCGCACCCTGGCCGAGACCGGCGGCAGCTACGTCGAGCCCACGGTGCTCGACGGTGTCGAGAACACCTCCGTCGTCGGGCAGGAGGAGATCTTCGGGCCGGTCCTCGCGGTGGTGTCGTACGACGGAGACGTCGACGAGGGCGTACGGCTCGCCAACGAGAGCGACTTCGGGCTGGTCGCCTCCGTGTGGACACGGGACGTGGCCGTGGCCCACCGCACCGCGAAGCGGCTGCGGGCCGGCACCGTCTGGATCAACACCTTCGACGCCAGCGACGTCATCACACCCTTCGGCGGATTCAAGGCCACCGGTGCGGGCCGCGACAAGTCCCTGCACGCGCTGGACGCCTACACCGCACTGAAGACGACATGGATCAACCTCGCCTGAACCCCGCGGGTTCGGCAGCTCCTCCCACTTCTTCCCTTCGACTCGCAGCGAGGACAACGATGAGGATCGGTTTCATCGGCCTGGGCAACATGGGACGCCACATGGCCCGCCACCTGATCCACGCGGGACACCTGGTCACCGTGCACGACGCCCGGCCCGAGGCGGCCGCCGAGCATCTCGCGATCGGCGCCCGCTGGGTCGACTCGCCCGCCGACTGCGCCCGCGACGCCGAATTCCTGATCACCATGCTGCCCGATCCGCGCATCGTGGAGGACGTGCTGCTGCGCGGCGGGGCGGCCGCGGCGCTCCCGGAGGGCGCGCTGTGGATCGACATGTCGACGTCGACACCGGCGGCCGCCGAACGGGTCGCGGCCGATGTGCTGGACGCGCGCGGCGTGCGTCGGCTCGACGCGCCGGTCAGCGGCATGGCCCGCGGCGCCGAGGCCGCGGCGCTGCAGATCTTCGTGGGTGGCGACGGGGACGACTTCCGCATCGCACTGCCCGCGCTCGAGGCGATGGGCGACCCGGAGCGTGTCCTGCACGTCGGCCCGCTCGGCGCGGGCTACACCGTCAAGCTGATGATCAACCTGCTCTGGTTCAGTCATCTGGTGGCCGCCTCGGAGGTCCTGGCCATGGGCGTCAGGGCGGGCGTCGATCTCGGCGTGCTGCGCGCCTCGCTGCTGGCCAGCCCGGCCGCCTCCCATTTCCTGGAGCACGACATCATGGGTGTACTCGCCGACGGCGACTACGACGACTCGTTCGCGATGGCGCTCGCCTGCAAGGATCTCGGGCTCGCCGTCGACCTCGGCCGTGACCTGGGGGTGTCCACCGAACTGTCCGCCCTCGTGGAGCAGATCTACCGCCGCTCCAAGGCTCAGCACGGCGACCTCGCGGGCGAGATGAGCCCGGTCCGCCTGTACGAGGCGCTCGCCGGGCGGGAGTTCCGCCTGCCGGACCCGGCTGCCGCGCCGGCCGGTGCGGCAGCCACGGTCTGAACCGGTACGCAAGCCTCAGGAGCCGCATCCCATGACCTCTTCTCAGCACGACCGGACCTCTTCGCAGCACGACCGGCTCGCCTCCGCGTCGCTGAGCATCGACCCCATCTGCCGCGTCGAGTTCGGCCCCGGCCGCATCGACAGGCTGCCCGAGCTGATCGCGACGACCGGACACACCCGCGCCTTCCTGGTCACGGACCGGGGCCTGCGCGCTGCCGGTGTCGTCGACCGCGTCCTCAAGACCCTGGACTCGGCGGGCGTCGAGTACGCCGTCCACGACGAGGTGGCACCGAACCCGTCCACGCACAACGTCGACGCGGGCGCCGCGCGGGCCCGGACCTTCGGACCCGCCGTGGTCGTCGCGCTGGGCGGCGGTTCGGTGCTGGACGCGGCCAAGGGCATCTCGCTGCTGGTCGGCAACCCGGACGCGGTGGCAGCCGACGCCGACCACCTGTGGGAGGCCGCCGACGGACTGCCGCTGATCGCCGTCCCCACCACCGCCGGCACGGGCGCCGAGACCAACGGGTTCGGGGTCATCGAGGACGCCGAGGCCTGCCGCAAGGTGTACATCGGCCATCCCTCGGTCAAGCCCCGCATCGCCCTGCTCGACCCTGAGCTCACACTCGGCCTTCCCGCGCCCGCCACGGCGGCGACCGGTATCGACGCGCTGGTGCACGGCATCGAGTCGCTCGCCTCGCGCGGCGCGAACCCGTTCTCCGTGGCGTACGCCACCCAGGCCGTGGGCATGGTGGCCCGGGCGCTGCCCGTCGCCCACCGGGACGGCACGGACCTGGAGGCGCGGGCCGAGTTGATGATGGGGGCGCATCTCGCGGGCCAGGCCCTGACCCTCTCCGGCCTCGGCCTGGTCCACGGCATCGGGCACGCGATCACGGCCCACACCGGCACCCCGCACGGAGTCGCCCTGGCCGCGGTCCTGGAGGAGGTCATGGAGTTCAGCGCCCCCGCGGCGCAGGGGGCCTACGAGCGGGTGGCCCGGGCGATGCGGGTCGGCCCGCCCGCCGACGGCGACTGGGCCGGGGCCGCCGTGTCGGCCGTGCGCGAACTGTCCGGGGCGCTGGACGTCAAGCGGCCGCTGCGCGATCTCGGCGCCGACCGCTCCCTCCTGCCCGCCATCGCGGCCGGCGCGATCGCCGACGCGGTGACGAAGAACGCGCCGCGCCTGCCGCAGGCGTCCGAGGTGCTGGAGATCCTCACCCGGACGTACGAGCCCCGCTGAGCCGGACCGGGGTGACGCCGCCTGCGGTCCCGAGGCCCCCGGCTGCCCGGGGGCCTGCCCCGGCCGGTCCGCCACGACCAGGGCCGGCGTTCCGGCCGTGAGGACCTCGCCGCGGTAGACGGCCGGGCTGCGCCACGCATCGCCCGGCATTCCGGGCGGCCACCGCGGCGGTCGGGCAAGTGTCCCAGCACCGGCACAGGGAGGCCGACAGGGACGGTCCGGCGCTGAAGCAGGCCAAGGACTTCACCGCGAAGGAGTCTTCCCGTGTGACGTGCGCCGCGTCCGGGCGCACCCTTAGAGGCATGAAGCCCCGGCAGAGGGGTGCGGATCTGCGGCAGCAGCCGTGGTGGTCGTCGCATGCGCTGCTCCTGTTTCCGATCACCCTCATCCTGGTGATCACCGTGGTGGACCTCCGCTCCCCGGAGAACATCCACCTGGGCCCCGCGCTGGTCATCGCCCCGGCACTCACGCCGTCGTTCGCCGGGCCCCGGACCACCGGGCTCGTCGGCGCGCTGGCGGTGGCCGCCCAGACACTGATCGGCGTCTACCACGGCGGACTGGCCACGTCGAACCACATCGTGCAGATCGTGACGCTCACCGTGCTCTCGGTGATGCTCGTGGTCTACAGCGCGGTACGGGAGCGGCGCCAGGCGCAGCTGGCGCAGGTCCGCACGGTCGCCGAGGCCGCGCAGCATGTGCTGATGTGGCCGCTGCCCGAGCACATCGGCCCGCTGCGGATCGCCTCCCTGTATCTGGCCGCCGAGGACGAGGCACAGATCGGCGGCGACCTGTACGCCGCGACGTTGTGCGACGGCGCCGTACGGGTGCTGATCGGCGATGTGCGGGGCAAGGGGCTGCCGGCCATCGGGGAGGCGGCCCTGCTGCTCGGTGCGTTCCGGGAGAGCGCGCACCGTCACCACCCGCTGGTGGACCTGGCCTCCGCTCTGGACCAGAGCATCAGCCGGTACGCGGCCGAGCTGGAGACCCCGGAGGAAGCGGGGGAGCGCTTCGCCACCGCCCTGCTGGTGGAGATCCCGGACCAGGATCCGGTGACCCGGATGACCAGCTGCGGCCATCCCCCGCCGCTGCTGCTGAGCCCCGGGCACGCGGTCACGGTCCCGAGCCTGCATCCGTCGCCGCCCCTCGGAGTGCACGCGCCCACCGACCACACACTGGACGTGTTCTCCTTCGAGCCCGGCGACACGCTGCTGCTGTACACCGACGGTGTCGTCGAGGCCCGGGACGCTCAGGGGCGGTTCTATCCGCTGGCGGAGCGGGTGGCGCGCTGGACGGACGACAGTCCGGAGGCGCTGATGCACCATGTGCGGCGCGATCTGCTCGCCCACGCGGGCGGCCGCCTGGACGACGACGCCGCGCTCATCGCCCTGCACCGCACGGCCGTGGACGAGCGTCGCCACCACGGACGGACGACGGGCGCCGACGTGCTCAGGCACAGCGCCGGCTGACCCTCGCGGGAAGCCGTTCACGGTCCACTGGTGCACGTCGGATCATGGCCGGCCGGGGCATGCGGCTCCCCCGCCCGTACCGTCGGCACGGCCGGGCCCGACGGCTCCGGACAGCAGCGAGCCCCGCCCCGGGTGGGGCGGGGCGGGACTGCGCCCTTCAACCGGTCAGCTCACCGGCTTCAGATCGGTGATCTTCAGGGTCTTCAGGTCCGACTGGACGTCGATCTTGCTGACCTCGGCACCGGGGCCGTCGCCCCAGGTGAGCGTGACCCTGCTGGTGGCGTGGCCCGCGCCGGAGCCGGTGTAGTCGACCTTCCACTTCACCGGCACGTTCTGCGCGAACAGAATGCCGTCGGCGTGATTCTTCTCCTCGTACGCGGCGACCTTCTTCTGGGCGGCCGAAGACAGGTAGAAGGCGCGCAGCGCCTTCGTGTTGGCGGCGGCCGCCGGGTCTTCGTTGGCCCAGACGGAGTCGATGTAGGCGCCGTAGAAGTCGGCCACATGCTGGGTGACGTTGCGCGGGTCGCCCTGGACGGAGGACACGGCGGCGGCTCGGGTGGTGTGGCTCGCGCCGGTGCCGGCGAGGGCGGGCGTGACGGCGGCCAGGGTGAGGCCGGCGGCCAGGGCGGCAGCGGTCAGGAGGGTCTTACGATTCTGGACGGACATGTAACTCATTCCCCCGGTTTCTTCGCGACCGGGCTGATCCCGGCCATCGACGGACCTTAAGACCGCAATTCCCTCCGACCGGTTCCGCTTCTCTCCACTTTCTTTCCCCGTAATTCCGCGTACCTGGCACGACACCAAAGGTTGTGCCGAATTTCAGACCCTTTCCCCGCCTTTTTGGCCAGATCCATTCAGAGCGTCGGCGGATTCCGTTCTTCGACCAGCCGGGCGAGGTGGTCCAGGGCCATACGGGTGCCCAGCTCGTTGTCGGCACGGGGGATGTCGTCCGGGATGCCCTCGTGCAGGATCTCGACGTCCGTGGCACCGTCGTCCGTCTCGGTGAGCGTCGTCGTCATGGTCATGGTGCCGCGCAGGGTGTCGTCGTCCGCCTCGAACGCGAAGACCTCGACGACCCGCACTCCGGGCACGAGTGTGGCGAAGTGCCCGTGATAGGTGTCCGTGTGCCCGCCGGACTTGCCGGCGCCGCGCTGGTCGTCGTAAGTGAGGGAGATGCGGAAGGCGCCGCCCTCGCGGGCCTCGAAGGCGTGGACGTGGGCGGTCATGTTCCCGGGGACCCGCCAGGCGGCGAGGGCGTCCGGGTCCACCAGGGCCCGGTAGACGGCCGCCGCGGGCGCCCGCATGCGCCTGGTGACTCGCGTGGCGTACATGGCCTCACGCTACCGGCCGGGGCGCGGCCCGTCCCGTCCCGTGGCGTCGCGGGACAACCGGGGCCGAGGTCCGGGAGGTGGGTCGGACCCCGGCCCCGGGCCGGTTCACGGCTTGCGGGCCACCGCGCCGTACATCGCGATGTCCTCGTCGCGGATGTCCTTCTCGCCGGTGCCGTCGGGGTGCCACTTGTGCACCTGGACGATGCCGGGTTCGGCCAGTTCGGGGCCCTCGAAGAACTCGTGGGCCTCGTCGATGGTGCGCAGCCGCATCGGCATGTTGCGGGCTGCGTACTCGCGGGCGACCCGGCCCACTTCGTCGGGGGCGAAGTCCGCGCTGCCGATGGACATCGCCGGACAGCTGCCGGAGGGCAGCGGCTCCAGCAGCCGGCGTACGACACCGACGGCGTCATGCTCGTCCAGCATGAAGTGGACGATCGCGATGACGGTGAGGGCGACCGGCCGGCTCAGGTCGAGGGTCTCCCCTCGGCTTCGAGCACCTCGCCGCCGTCCCAGACCTCGGTCACCGGGTCTACGACACCGACGCCATGCCCTGCACCGGCTGGTCGCTGTCCGCCGTCGCCGGGCACCTGGACGCGCCGGACTCCGCCTGTCCGGTGGTCCTGGACGACGACCGGGTCGCCGGCTTCGTCCTCGGGTCCCTGTCGTTCGAGCAGCGCGCCGACCGGGGCTGTCCGGAGTGGATCGCCGTCGATCCCGACCACCAGGGCCGCGGGGTGGCCTCCCGGCTGGTGCGGGAGTGCTGTGCGCGGCTCGCGGCGGCCGGGGCGGTGTGCGTGGTCACGGACGTCGAGCGGCGCAACACCGCCTCAGCCGGGCTGATGCGCCGCAACGGCTTCGCGGAACGGGCCAGGGTGAGCCTGTTCGTACGGCCCCTCGCCGACTCCACGCCCACCGACAGCGCCGCGCCCCGGCGCCACCCGCCCCGGGCAGCGGCCGAGCGGGTGCGCTGAGGCCGGTCATCCGTGGGTCCAGCCGGCGCCGGGATCGTCGCCGGGCGGGGCGTCGGGCAGTACGCGGAACCCCGACAGGCCCTCGGGTTCCTCGGCGACGCCTGTACAGCGGGTGACCAGCGCCGCCGGCGGACCCTCGGCCGCCCAGCGCGCCAGGTCGGCGACGTCGTCCCGGTTCCCCTCGAACACGGCCTCCACGCCTCCGTCGTACAGATTGCGGACCCACCCCGCCACGCCCCGTTCCACGGCGAGCCGGCGGCAGGTGTCGCGGTAGAACACACCCTGTACGCGGCCACTGACGTGCACGTGCTGCCGGACGGTCATTCCTGTGGCCCTCCGTCCTCCCGCCGCTCGCCCCGGGGCGGTTCCCCCCGGCGAGCGGTGATCCGGTGCCGGTCCGGCCAGCGCACGTCGTAGGCCCAGCCGAGCCGCTCGAACCACTGGATCAGCCGGGCGCTGGCGTCGAGCTGGCCGGTCAGTACGCCGTGCCGGGCGCTGGTGGGGTCGGCGTGGTGCAGGTTGTGCCAGGACTCGCCCAGGGACAGCGGGGCGAGCCACCACACGTTGCCCGAGCGGTCCCGGCTGCGGAAGGGCTGTGAACCGGCCGCATGGCAGATGGAGTTGATCGACCAGGTGACGTGATGCACGAGGCAGATCCGCACCAGGCCCGCCCAGAAGAACGCCGAGAGCGCGCCCTGCCAGGACCCGGTCAGCGCCCCGCCCAGCACCGCCGGCAGGGCGGCGGAGGCGAGGACCAGGACACCGAAGCGCTTGGAGATCAGCATCAGGGTGCGGTCGCGGACGAGGTCGGGCGCGTACTGGCGGGGCGAGGCGTGCTCGGTCTCGAAGAGCCAGCCCAGGTGGGCGTAGACCATGCCCTTGGCCAGGGCGCCGGGTGAACGGCCGTACCGCCAGGGCGAGTGCGGGTCCCCGTCCTGGTCGGAGTATCGGTGGTGTTTGCGGTGGTCGGCCACCCAGGTGAGCAGCGGGCCCTGGACAGCGAGGCTGCCGGCCACGGCGAGGGCGATCCTGAGCGGCCGTTCGGCCTTGAAGGAACCATGGGTGAAGTGCCGGTGGAAGCCGACGGTGATGCCGAGTCCGCTGACGAGGTAGAACACGACGGCCAGCGCGAGGTCGGTGGGGCTCAGGCCGCGCCGCCAGGCGAGCGGCACGGCGGCGAGGAGCGCCAGGAACGGTACGGCGACGAACACGCCGATCATGAGCTGCTCGGCAGTGGGCCAGGACCGCGGCCTGCCGGTCAGCGGGGTGGGTTCCGAGAACTCCGACAAGAGGGAGACCTTTCGGCTCGGGGCACGTGCGAAGGGGCACTAGTCGACGGCGGTGAAGGCGAGCACGGCGTTCTGGCCGCCGAAGCCGAAGGAGTTGCTGACGGCGGCTCGTATCCGGTGCGGGCGGGGCGCCTTGGCGACGATGTCGAGGTCCATCGCCGGGTCGAGAGTGTCCAGGTTGGCGGTGGGCGGGATCAGCTGGTGGCGGAGGGTGAGGACGGTGCAGGCCGCCTCGATGGCCCCGGCGCCGCCGATGGCGTGCCCGATGGTCCCCTTGACGGCGGTGACGGGCGGCGGCCTGCGGAAGACCTGGTGCAGCGCGTTGTGCTCGGCCGCGTCGCCCTGCGGCGTGGAGGTGCCATGGGCGTTGACGTGGTCGACGTCCTCGGGGGCCAGGCCGGCGTCCGCGAGGGCCCCGCGGATGGCGCGGGCGGCGCCGTCGCCGTCCGGGTGCGGGGCGGTGAAGTGGTGGGCGTCGCAGGACGCGCCGAACCCGCAGAGCAGGGCCGCGGGCCGGGCCCTGCGGGCGCGGGCGTCCTCGACACGTTCCAGGACGAGGACGGCGGCACCCTCGCCGAGGACGAAGCCGTCGCGGTCGCGGTCGAACGGACGGGAGGCCGCGTGGGGCGTGTCGGCGCGGCGGGACAGGGCGCGCATCTGGGCGAAGCAGGCGGCGGTCATCCGCAGCCGGGCCGACTCGCTGCCTCCGGCGAGGACGAGGTCGCAGGCGCCGGACAGCAGCCAGTCCCGGGCCAGCCCGAGCGCGCTGGTGCCGGAGGCGCAGGCGGTGCTCACGACCATGTTGGGGCCCTGTGCGCCGAGGTCCAGGGCGATCTCCGCGGCGGCCATGTTGGGCACGCTGCGCGGCAGCGCGAGCGGCGAGACCCGCTCCGGCGTGTGGTCGGCGAGCCGGTCGAACTCGGCCTGCCAGCCCTGCATGGAACCGGTGCCGACCCCCATCACGATACCGACGCGGGCCCCGTCCCAGCCGTCGGGGGTGAGCCGGGCGTCGGCGACGGCCTCCCGGGCGGCGAGCAGCGCGAAGGTGGTGAAACGGTCAAGGCGGCGGCTGAGCCGGTGCCCGAGCCGGCCCACCGCGTCGAGGTCGGGTACCTGGCAGGAGAAGCTCACGGGCAGCCCGTCGAGGCCGGGGTCGGCGGTCGCGGTGGACTGCCCGGCGCACAGTCCTGCCCACGCCGCGTCCCGGCCGACCCCGGCCGGTGTGACCAGTCCCAGTCCGGTGACGGCCACCGGGGCGCGCCGCGCCGGGACACGTGCTTTCACGAGCTGCATGAGCGGTGATTATCCGGGCCGGAGCCGAGCGTTCCGGGCCGCGACAACTCGTTCGGCCCAGGACGACGGCCGCTACCACCCGGATGTGCGAACGTCCGCGGCGATCCGTCGGCGTCGAGTGGTGGGGACGGGCCGGTCGCCGTCCGGCGTTCCTCGGGCGGGCGGGGCCGAGCGGCACGTGGACGCGAGGACGGTGACCCACCGGGCCGGTGGTCGGCGGGTGCCCGCGTGTCCGATCGGGATCACCGACGCGCCGGTGGACGGAGCAGGTCGGACCCCGTCGGACTTCGGCCGTCGGGGCGGGCGGTTGTGCGAGACGTCGCCCGCAGGGCAGGCCGCCCTGCGGGCAATGAGCGCGCTACGGCCGCCGTGAATGCGCCGGCGGCATGCCAGGGGGCGTCCGCGGTGCGGCGGCGGCCGCCCCGGCGCACCGGTGCGTGGCCCTGGCCGGTGCGGGCCGGGGCAACCTCGCCCGGGAGCATGCGGATCGTACGGGAGCCCCCGTGGCCGCCCCGCTTCCGGTGCACGGCAACCGGCTTGAAAGCAGAGCGCATTCGTTCATCGTGTTCGGCCGGAGTTCCGCGCCTCCCGGGACGACGTCGCGCCCACAGGATGTGCTCCCCCGCCTCAGGCTCGCGCGTGGGCGAGCAACGCCTCGGCCGCGATGCGCAGTTGCTCCGCGGCCGTGCTGCAGGCGGCCGCCTGCCGTTCCAGCGCGGGGCGGCTCCCCTCGGGTGCCGCCGTGCAGCCGGTGAGGGCCGCCGCGGTGGCGAGCAGCCGCCTGGCGTAGCCGTCCATCAGGTGGGCGTCGGCGCGCAACCTGCCCGCCCGGTCGAGGAGTTCGCCTATCGGCGGCATCGTTCGGGTGGAATCGACGACCATGGTGGCTCCCACTCGCGTGTGTGCGTACGGGTTCAGCGCGACAGCACGGCGCCGGCGCTGCGGTGGACCATCAACTGCGGGCTGGTCAGCACGAAGAGCGGCCGGGCGGCCTCGATACCGAGCCGGCGCAGCTGCCCGGCCATGGGTTCGGCCGCGGCGGTGTCCAGACGCACGCGGACACCGGTGCCGGTGTGCAGCCGCAGCCGTCCGTGCGTCCGGACCGGGGTGCGCACGGTGCTCTCGCCGCGCCTGCCGTAGAGGACCCGGTCCGCCTCGGGGCAGCGGATGCCCGGGCCGAGACGGCCCTCGACGGCGAGCCCGAGTTCCGGTGCGCTGACGGCGAGATGACGGCCCATCAGATCGGCCTCGACGGCCGAGCGGACGGCGGGCTGGCCCCAGATCTCCTGGGCGACGACACGGGCCTCCCCACTGGTGACGGCGAGGGAGAGGACGTAGCGGCCGGTGCGGCGCAGGTCGTCGCGGCGCAGAAGGTCGGCGGCGATGTCGCAGGGGCGGGGCCGCCACAGGTCGTCCACCAGTACCGACAGGGCGATCTCGGCGTAGGGGCCGATCGTGGAGCAGCGGTGCTCGTACAGGGACAGCACCGCGAGCGCCCGCCGGCCCAGCCGGCTCGGCATCAGCCAGGTGACGTCGGGCAGCAGGCGGCGCGCCACCTCGGCGTGGACGGGGAAGCACAGGTGGGCGGCGGAGGAGTCGTAGTAGCGCACCGGTACGTCGACCGGCCCGGTCGTGGTGGGGACGGACGCGGTGGGGAGGGTGAGGAAGGGGTGGCCCTCGGGCGGGCGGGCGCGGTCCTTGAGCCGGTAGGCCTGGGTGCGCACCACATGGCCTCGGTAGCGGGTGAGCGCCTCGTCGACATGCTCACGGACCTCGGGGACGACGGTCCGCAAGTGCTCCAGGTACTCACGGACCATGTGGCACAGCGGGAACTCACGCGTGGGACCGGTGTAGTCGACCTCGTACCGGTTCGGGTGCGGGGCGACGGCGGAGCCCGCTCCCGTGCCGTCGAGGACGGGCACGATGTCGTGCTGGTTGGTGATGCCGGCGACCCAGGTGCGCGGGTCGGCGGGCTTCTCGTTGCCGACCGGGGAACCGACCGCGACCACGTGCGTGACGCGGTAGGCGCGGCAGAACTCCGCGTCCTGGGCGAGGTTCATCAGCGCGATCGCGCCCTCGCCGTGCCCGATCAGGGCGAGGTCGGCGCCGCGCGGGATGCCGTAGTCGTCGAGGGCGGCCAGGATCGAGCGGGTGTAGGACGAGTCGGCCGTGAACAGGTTGCGCCAGGCGCCCACGAAGTCCTGCGGGGAGTCGTTGCGGGGGCGGCCGGGGGCCATGCCGGGTGCCTGGACGACATAGCGGACGACGCCGTCGGGCCCGCGCACGTTCTGCACCAGGATCCGTCCGTCGGCGGACAGCACCTCGATGTTGCGCAGGAAGCCGAGGAAGGAGCCCTCGGTGGCGATGGTCGGCTTCTCCTGGTCGGTGAGGTCGACGGCCTCGGCGGCGCCCTGGCCCCGGTCCACACCCGCGAGGGGGGAGGCGGTGATGCCCTTCACCGGGGCAGCGGACGGCTCCCGGCCCGCGGCCGGCGGACGGCCGGTCCCGTCCTTCACCGGATCCTCGTCCAGCAGGGCGCGAATGGCGAGGAGTTCGGCCATCAGGGGTGCGAGCCCGGACAGGGCGCGCTGGGCGCCCCGGTCCCTGAACAGGCCGCGCAGGGCCCGTACGGCCGCCAGGTCCTCGGCGGCGGCGACAGCTTCCGTCAGCCGGCGCATGCCCGGGTCGCGCGCCAACTCGGGGTGGTCGACCAGCACGGCGGCGATCCTCAGCCGCAGGGAGGTGACGGCCACCCGTGCGGCCAGGCTCTCCCGGCCCAGCGCTGCACGGGCCCCGCCGAGCACCTGCCCCATGCCCCGCGGCGCCGTGAGCGCCGTGAGCGCCGAGCCGCCGAGGCCCTCCTTGGTCGTCAGGGCCCGCAGCAGCGACCAGCGTGCGGCGAGACCGGTACGGGGGCGGCGGCGCGCGGAGCCGGTCAGGGCCGGCGCGGACAGCGCGGCTCCGGTGCGCAGGGACACCTCGTGGATGCCTTCGGCGACGTCCGCCGTGTCCTGCGCGCACCGGCGCAGCAGCTCCATGGCCTCCTGCTCCTTCTGCTCCTGCTGCGCGGACCGTCCGGGTGCGTGGCCGTCCGCTCGCATCCGACGCTCCCTCGACTCGACGACGCGCTACCGTGGGCGACCGCGCCCGTCGGACGCGGTCCCGTTCCCATCGTCGGCCAGGGACACCGCGCCCGCACCTTCATCCCGCCCGGTAGCGGATGTGCGCAGGGTCCGGTCCCTTTGCGCGCCCGGCCCGGGGCGGCTCACGGCCACCGGGCGACCGGTGCACCGTGGCCCGGTGGGCGGAGGCCACCGCACGAAGACCGCTCCGGTGCCGGCCCGGCCGCTCAGGCGTCGGCCATCAGCCCGGCCGCGACCGTGGCTCCCAGCTCCCAGCACGCCTGCACATCGGCCTTGCCGGGCTCACCGGTGACGGCCACCGGCTCGGCAGTGCGGCGCCAGCCGAGGCCGGTGGTGAGGGCCTCGATGGCGCGGACGGCGCCCGTGACGTCGTTGCCGCCGTGGACGTAGTAGCCGAAGGGCCGGCCCCGGGTCTCGTCCAGACAGGGGTAGTAGACCTGGTCGAAGAAGTGCTTGAGAGCGCCCGACATGTAGCCGAGGTTCGCCGGGGTGCCGAGAAGATAGCCGTCGGCCTCCAGGACGTCGGAGGCGGTGGCGGACAGGGCGGCCCGCCGGACCACGCGGACTCCCTCGATCTCCGGTGTGGTCGCACCGGAGACGACGGCCTCGAACATGGCCTGGCAGTTGGGCGAGGGGGTGTGATGCACGATCAGCAAGGTAGGCACGTGCCGAACCCTGCCCTGCCGGTGCCGCGGCCCGCAAACGGTGCCCGGCGCGCGTCGTTGTGGGCCCCGGGCCGGGGTGCGACGATGCCGGGCAGTTGCACGGGACACGGGAGGAACAGTCTTGGGCGAGAACGATCAGCGGGCACCGGCCGCCGTGGTGTTCGACGCGCTGGGTCTCGACTACGAGAAGGCGTTCGCCTCCTCCGAGGCGCACCGGGCGTCGCTCCAGTGGCTGCTGGAGCGCCTGGAGCCGGGCAGCCGGGTGCTGGACGTGGGCAGCGGGACGGGCCGGCCGACCGCGCAGACCCTCACCGAGGCGGGGCACAGTGTGCTGGGCGTCGACGTCTCCCCGGTCATGGTGGATCTCGCCGCGCGCCAGGTGCCACAGGCGGAGTTCCGGCTCGCGGACATCCGTGAACTGCCGCTCGCCGAGGGCTCGTTCGACGCGGTGTGCGTGTATTTCTCGCTGCTGCAGATGTCCCGCGCCGAGCAGTCGGCCGTCGTACGGACCGTGGCGCGTGCCCTGCGGCCCGGCGGGCTCGCGGTGCTGGCCACCGTCCCCCTCGACGTGGAGGCCGTCGACGGGGTGTTCATGGGGCAGCCGGTGCGGGTGACGAGCTTCGCCGCCGAGGACTTCACGGACCTGGTCACCGGGGCGGGCCTGACGGTGCTGTCCGAGGAGCACGCCACCTTCGCCCCGGCCCACCCCGCAGCCGTCCCGGAGCCGCACCTGTTCCTGCACTGCAGGCGTGAAGGGGACTGAGCCCGCTTATTGCGTACGGCGATGTCGGTGCCCTCGGTTACAGTGGCCGCCCTGAGCAGGAGGGGAGACAAGAGTGCAGGTCAGGGTGGGGGCAGTGCGGGGCCGAGTGCTGCAGGCGGTGGTGTTGGTGGCCGTTCTGGGAGGTTGTTCGCAGTCGCCGGGTGCAGAGGGGAAGGCGTCGGGGAGCCCGTCCGCCGAGGCCGGGGGCGCGGGAGCGGAGAGTACGGTCGCCGCGAGCGGGGGCACGATCGGCGCCGCCGGGTCGGCCTGCGAACTTCCCGTCAGCTTCGACATCGCCAAGCAGTGGAGGGCCAAGGCGGTCGACGCCGAGAAGGAGCTGTCCAAGACGTCGAGCGGGTCGGACGACGACCTCTCGGGAGCGCTTGCCGACGCTTTCCTCCGGCAGGGACCGGTCACCACCGCCTGCGAGATCGACGCCAAGCCGGCCGGCAACATCGGCTTCCTGCGGGTGTGGACCGGCAGGCCGGGCGATGCCGACGCGCGCACGGTCCTGCGGCAGTTCGTCGCCGCAGAGGACAACGTCAGCAAGGAGAAGTACCGCTCCTTCAAGACGGGCGGCGGCCTCTCCGCCGTCGAGGTGGAGTACCTCTACACGAGCAAGCTCCTGGAGGAGACGAAGAAGGAGAGCGCGCTCGCGGTCTCCACGCCCGACGGCCCGGTCGTGCTGCACCTCGGCGGGATGGACACCGAGGAGCACGAGGCGATGGTGCCCGCGTACGAGCTCGCCAAGCGGACCCTGCGGGTCGGCTGACGGCCACGGTCCGGCGGGTCGGTCCGGGGTCGTGGTCCGGCCCGGGCAGGTGAGGGGGCCGGGGTCCGCGACCGGGATCTCGTGGAAGCCGCGCCGGTCGTAGAACGCGCGGGCGGCCGTGCTGACGGTGACCATGCCGAGGTGGACGGCCGGAACGCCCGGTCCGTGCAGGGCGTCGAGCAGCTGGCAGGCAACTGACGGCCGTGGCCGCGCCCCTGCCAGGGCGGCAGCAGGTCGATGTGCAGGTGGGCGGGGTACGCGGCGAGTTCGGTGACGAGCATGCGTTCCGGGCGGTGCAGGAGGACGATCATCTCCTCGGCGGGTGTGCGGGGCGGCGCGGTGGGCTCCGGACAGCGGTCGGCCGGCCGGGGGATCCAGGTCCGCCGGAAGCCCTTGACGAACCGCTCGGTGTCCGCCGTCCCGACGACGTACCCCACCGCCCGGCCTTCGCCGTCGTCGAGGACGAAGGCGAGGTCCGGGTCGAGGTGGCAGTACGGCTCGGCGAAGATCGACGGCATCGGGCGCAGGTCTGGGTACAGGGCGCGGGAGTCGCCGCCGTTGTGTGCGGTGCGGACGCAGAAGCCGGCGACGGCGTCGCGGTCGCCGGGGCGGTACGGCCGGACAGCGGGACGGTACGGCCGGACAGCGGGACGAGGGTCCTTGGGTGGCATGGGGACGTCCTCATGCGCATGAGAGCGCTCCCCCCACACAAGGGCCCGGGGTTCTCTCCGGAGCGCAACGGCGGCCCCACCGCTGAAGGGTGGAGCCGCCGTCAGTGCGTCCGTGAGGTGCGGTCAGTACCGCAGACGCCTGGCCCGGAGCAGCATCACCAGGCCGGAGAGAGCGAGGAGCGTGCCGATGGCCGCGGGCCACAGGTGCGCTCCGGTCTCGGCGAGGCCGCCCTGCGCTTGGGGTTCCGTCTGTGCGGCCGGGGGCTGGGTCCGGCTGCCGGCCGGCGTCCGGGTGGCCTGGCCGACCTCACCGCCGCCCGAGTCGGACGATGCGGCCGGGGCGGCCTTGGCGGACTCGGTCTGCTTGCCCTGCTTCGCGGGCTTGCCGTGCTTGGTGGTGTTCGCCGGCTCGGTCGTCGTGTACGTCTTCGGCTCCTGCGCCGGGCCGGAGGAGGCCGGAGCCGGAGCGGCCGGGGCACTCGTTCCGGGGTCCGCCGTGGCGCCGTCGCCCGGGTTGTCCGTGGCGCCGTCGCCCGGGTCGTCCGTGGCACCGTCGCCCGGGTCGTCCGTGGCACCGTCGCCCGGGTCGTCCGTAGCGCCGTCGCCGGGGTTCTGGCTCGGGGCCTCCGTGGCACCGGAGTCGTCGCCACGGGCTCCGCAGGTACGGCCGGAGTTGATGCAGTCGACCATCTCGCTCATCAGGTCCTCGTCGAAGACGTTGATGAAGTCGCCGTGGTCGGTGACCGGCTTGTGCAGCTGCTCGGGGAAGGAGTCCACGGCGAAGAGCGGTACCGTCCGCCCACCGTCGTTCAGGCTCGGCGCGTCGACGTCGTAGACGATGCGCTGCACCAGCTGCGGGATCGCCTCGAAGCCCTGGGGGCAGGAGCCGTCGGGGCTCGCGAAGGCCACGTGGGTGCGGTGGTTGGCGCTGTCGATGTTGCGGCCGTCCCAGCAGCTCTGGAAGTGGAAGGAGCGCACCACGTCGCTGCCGGACGGGCACAGCGGGTACTTGTCCTTCAGCTGACGGTCCTCGAAGCCGGTGCAGCTCCACGAGGCGTTCGCGTTGGCGGGGCCGTTGACGAAAGCCTTGGCGTCGCCGGTGATGATGCGGAGCAGACGCGGCATCTCGGTGACCTTGCCCAGCGGGCTGCCCTCGAACGTCAGCGTCACGGCCTTGGGCGTGACGATCTGGCCGGCGTTGCCCTCCGTGCCGCCGCCCGGCGCGCCCGCGTCCCGTTCCTGCTTGCCGTTCTGCAGGCGCAGCACCGGCCAGTAGTACGTGGACTTGTCGCCCTGGTCCACGCAGCTGGTGTCGGCGTTGGCCAGGTCCTCGTCGCTGGCGAAGGCGTTGTTGGACTGGTTGCCGATGTAGTCGTGGAAGTGGTGGGCTCCGTTGGACACACCGGGGGCGACGATCACGTTGTCGGAGTTGAACAGGCCGCCCTCGTTGACGCCGCACTCGGAGGTGAAGGTGCCGCGCGAGGCGTCGGCCTGCTGGGCCGGTTGCGGCACGTTGGGCTGCACGGAGGTGATGTCCGCGTAGTCGGAGGCGACGGGCCCGTTGCCGCCCTGGCCCGCGCCGTTCTGGCCCTGGCCCTCGCCCTGTTGCGCTCCGTCGCCCTGGGTGGCACCGCTCTGGCCGGCGCCGCCGTTCTCGTCGCCCGCGCCGTCCTGGCCGGGGCGCAGGGTGCAGGCGGCCAGGGATTCCAGTCCCTCCGGACGGTCCCCGACCCGGTCGATGGCGACGGCGATGCGCTCGATCGTCGCCGCCCGCTTCTCCTTCAGCGGGTTCATGATCGAGCCGTCGGCGGATGCCGGATCCTTGCGGACGGACTCTGCCGACGCCTGGAGCTGCTGGTAGGCGCCCGCTGTCTGCTGGTCCAGCTGGGCGAGTTCGCGGTCGACGTCGGCGCGGGCCTCGTCCGGCACCGACGTCAGCCGGCTGCCGACATCCGGACAGTCGATCGTGGCCATGCCCGCGGACTTGACCTGTCCGGTCGCGTCCGGGCCGCCCTCTCCGCCCCAGGTCCCCTCGCTGGCCGAGGCATAGACGTTCACGGCGACGAGCCCTCCGCCGCCCAGCATCAGGGCGACCGCTGCGAGGGTCGCGCGTCGTGCGCCGGTCGGGCGTCTGCGCCTGTTGCGTACCAAGGTCTTCCCCTTGCGTGGAGCGGTCGGTCGGGCATGGAGTTCCCCCGCCCCGTACGGATGACGGTGCGCGTGTGTTCAACCGGATCGAAAATTAACAGGAACCTCATAGGAAGCCGTGGCCACGGTGCCGTCCGGCACATACGGCAACTCGGCGTCGGGACCTGGCCCGCAAGAAGGGCAACCCACCTTCCCACTCGAACGCCACGGCGAACATCACAAATATGTATCGGACATTCCGCCCTTCAACCTTCACATGAGGGACACAAGTTGGCTAGGTTGACGCCTGGCCGCCCGGCCGTCCCCTGCGAATCCGCCGTGGCGTCCTGGGCACCGGGGCTCGACCGGCTCCGGGATCGGCTCAACCGCCCTGTGGGGCCAACTGCCCTGTGGGGCAAGGAAGGAGCACGTCTTCCATGGCGCCGGAGAGCCGCGACGAGGTACGGCAGCGGATCGACTCCCTCTACGAGCAGGCCGAGAACGCGACGGGAAACTACAACGCGACGCGGGCCATGTCGGTGGCGACACGTACGAGGGGTGTCCCGCTGGCCAAGAGGTCCGGCCGGGGCTCCGATCCCGCTCTGGACGCGGTGGCCCGGCAGTGGTTCGACGGGGCGCGCGCCCAGCTCGGGCCGACGGTGCCCGCCGTGCTCCCCGCCGACCGGCAGCCCGTCCGCCCGGCGCCGGCCCGCTCCCTGGACCGGGCGGACGGCGGTGCCCGGCAGCCCATGGATGCCGGACTGCCCGAATTGGCACCCGGGCCGGCGGGCCGCTCCGCCCAGCGCGCGGTGGCCGAACTGACGGCCGGACCTTCGGCGGACCCGGGCGGTCGCCCGAGACCCGCCCTGGAGGCGGGAGGCGCGGGACTGCCCGCCGCCCGGCCCGCTGAACTGCCGGGCCGGCCACTGGAGTTGCCCGGTACGGGCTCATCCGAGCCGACCGCATGGGGTACGGCGGATACGCCGAGCCGAGGCCTGCCCGAGATCTCGGGCCGCGGGACGACCGAGCTGCTCGCCGGGGATGCGCCTCGAACGGGGGGCGCCGGAGCAGCGGATTCCCTCGGCCGCGGTCTCGGTCTCGGTCTGCCGGAACCGGCCGGCCTCGGCCCGGCGGAGACGGCCGTCCTGCCTGCCGCCGCGCTGCCGGCCGTGCAGGCCGCTCCGGTGCAGCAGCCCAGGGAGCTGCCGTTCTCCGCCGCCGCGCCGCGGCACCCCTCCCCCGCGGACTCCAAGTCGAACAACCGGCGCAAGCTCGGCACGGCCCAGGACCTGCTGTCCCGGTACACCGCCCGGTTCGCCGCGCCGGCCCCGTACGCACAACGTGCCTGGGACACCGGTACGGGGCAGCTGGGCCCTGAGCAGCCGTCGGCTCATACGGGCACCGGGCAGTGGCAGCAGCCGCAGTGGACGACGTCCGAGGTGATGGCGGCCCCGAACGCGGCCACCCCCATCTCCGCCGCCCCCCTCACGACCGACACCGGCTCCTTCGTACAACCCTTCAGCGACCCACTCACCGACACCGGCTCCTACGCACAACCCCTCACCAACCCACTCACCGACACCGGCTCCTACGCACAACCCCTCACCAACCCACTCACCGACACCGGCTCGCTCCCCCTCCCTCCGCCCAGCCCCACGCCCCGGTCCCCCCGCGCCGTGCGCGCCGGCAAGGCCATCGCCTTCGCTCGGGCGCAGATCGGGAAGCCGTGCGTGTGGGGTGCGACCGGGCCGGACTCGTACGACTGCTCCAGCCTCACCCAGGCGGCGTGGAAGGCGGCCGGGGTCACGCTGCCGCGTGCCGCGCACCAGCAGGCACTCGCCGGGAGCCCGGTCACGCTCGCCGGCCTCGAACCCGGTGACCTGGTCCTCTTCTTCGGCGACGACCGGCACGTGGGCCTGCACATCGGGGACGGCATGATGGTCCATGCGCCGGGCCCGGGGTCGTACATACGCGAGGAGTCGATCTACGGTGCCGGGGAGTCGGCGATCCACCGGGTGATCCGTCCGGCGTGACACCGCCGACGCGTCGCAGGCGTCAGCCCCGGTGCCGCCGTCGTGCGCGCCAGCTTTCGTAGTGGTCCAGCAGGGTCTCCTCCACCGGCCGGTAGGTGAGACCCAGCTCGTGGATGCTTCGGCTGTTGTCGACACGGAAGCGGACGCCGAGGTGCTTGCGGATGTAGTCCTGGGTGAGTCCGAAGGAGGGCCCCAGGATGCGCACGGGCCAGTGCGGGAGGGCGGTGCGTGGCAGGCGCGGGTCGTAGGGGTGGCGGGTGCGGATGATGCGTGACATCTGGTGGAACGATGTCATGGCGTCGGCCGCCACGATGTAGCGGCCCTCGGCGCGGGGGTTCTCGGCGGCGGCTATGTGCGCGTCGGCCACGTCCCGCACGTCGGCCGTGGTGAAGCTGAAGTCGGGAGCGCCGTAGCAGAAGTAGCCCTGGAACAGCTCGTCGAGCAGGAACAGACTGCCGGACTCGGACGCGGGGGTGAGGGAGGGGCCCAGGATCAGGCCGGGGTTGACGGACACCATGCGCCAGCGGTCCTGTGCCGCTCCGGCGTCCCGGGCGGCGCGTTCCGCGACGGTCTTGGCGTAGTGGTAGGGGTTGTTCTCCACCGTGCTGGTGGTGTTGAAGTACCGCTCGGACAGCACCTGGCCGTCCATGTGCAGGACGTCCGCGTAGTCGCCGAAGACCGCGCCCACGGTGGAGGTGAACACCAGGGTCCGGACCTCCGGGGTCCGCTCGATGCTCGCCAGCACGTTGCGGGTGCCGAGCAGCGCGGGGTCCACCACGTCCCGTCCGGCGTCCCTGATCCGCTCGGGCATGAGGAACGGCGAGGCCACATGGAAGACGACCGGGCAGCCGAGGAACGCCTCGTCGAACGAGCCCTCCGCCAGCAAGTCGGCCTCGAACAGCGCCAGTCGGCCGGGGAACGCCTCCTGCATCTCCCACAGGGGCCGTACCTTCGCCGCGTTCGCGGTGCTGCGCACGGTGGCGCGCACCCGATAGCCCCGCTCCAGCAGCCGCCGTACAAGATGGCTGCCGACGAAGCCGCTGCCGCCGGTCACCACGACGGTCGTCTCGCCGCGTCCGCCCACCCGCCCTCACCCCTCGCTGCCGGTCCCGGTCCGTCGGTGCACCGAGGACAGGGTCGGCCATGCCACGACCGAAGGGGAAGAGAGCGGGGCGCTGGTCCCACATCGAGTCACCATAAGAGACCCCTGGGGAAGTCATAAGATCAGCTTATGACGTCATAGACCGGACCCCCGTACTAACTTAGGTCTGCCTTAGTCTAGGCTTCCCGATCGAGTCTCCTGTTGACGCTCGAAGGGAACTGATCATGCCGCGCCCCCTGCGGGTAGCCATCGTCGGAGCCGGCCCCGCCGGGATCTACGCCGCCGACGCCCTGCTGAAGTCCGAGGTGGCCGCCGAGCCCGGCGTGTCCATCGACCTCTTCGAGCGGATGCCCGCCCCGTTCGGCCTGATCCGGTACGGCGTGGCGCCCGACCACCCGCGCATCAAGGGCATCATCACGGCGCTGCACCAGGTGCTCGACAAGCCCCAGATCCGTCTGTTCGGCAACGTCGACTACCCGACCGACATCAGCCTGGACGACCTGCGCGCCTTCTACGACGCGGTGATCTTCTCCACCGGCGCGACGGCCGACCGGGAGCTGCCCGTCGCCGGCATCGACCTGGACGGTTCCTACGGCGCCGCCGACTTCGTCTCCTGGTACGACGGTCACCCGGACGTACCGCGCACCTGGCCGCTCGAGGCCGAGAAGGTCGCCGTGCTCGGCGTCGGCAACGTGGCGCTCGACGTGGCCCGGATCCTCGCCAAGACGGCGGACGAGCTGCTGCCGACCGAGATACCGCCGAACGTCCACGACGGCCTGAAGGCGAACAGGGCCAAGGAGATCCACGTCTTCGGCCGCCGCGGCCCGGCACAGGCCAAGTTCAGCCCGATGGAGCTGCGCGAGCTGGACCACTCCCCCAACATCGAGGTCATCGTCGACCCCGAGGACATCGACTACGACGAGGGCTCGATCGAGACCCGGCGCGGCAACAAGCAGGCCGACATGGTCGCCAAGACCCTGGAGAACTGGGCGATCCGGGACGTCGGCGACCGGCCGCACAAGCTGTTCCTCCACTTCTTCGAGTCGCCCACGGAGATCCTCGGCGAGGACGGCGAGGTCGTCGGACTGCGCACCGAGCGCACCGTCCTCGACGGCACCGGCAACGTCAAGGGCACCGGCGAGTTCAAGGACTGGGACGTCACCGCGGTCTACCGGGCCGTCGGCTACCTCTCCGACAGGCTGCCCAAGCTGCCGTGGGACATCGAGTCCGGCACGGTCCCGGACCAGGGCGGCCGGGTCATCGAGGAGAGCGGCAACCACCTCCGGTCGATGTACGTCACCGGCTGGATCCGGCGCGGCCCGGTCGGTCTGATCGGTCACACCAAGGGCGACGCCAACGAGACCGTGGCCAACCTGCTGGACGACTTCGCGAACGGTCGTCTGCACACCCCGGACTCGCCCGCCCCGGAGGCGGTGGACTCCTTCCTCGCCGAGCGCGACATCCGCTTCACCACCTGGGAGGGCTGGTACAAGCTGGACGCCGCCGAGCGGGCGCTGGGCGAGCCGCAGGGCCGCGAGCGCGTGAAGCTCGTCGAGCGTGAGGACATGCTGCGGGAGAGCGGGGCCTGAGCCTCCTGCTCCAGCGGTCCGTGAGGGGGTCGGCGCCTCGGCGCAGACCCCCCCTTCGCCGTGCCCGGCCCGGGTGAACGGCTCTGCGGAAGGGCCCTGTCAGGGGCCTGCGATGTTCTCCCTCCGTGAGCCCGTACTCTTCACCCGCCTGCGCGAGGCGCGTCGGGTGCTCGTCGCCGGTGCGGGCGGCGGCTTCGACGTCTACGCGGGTCTGCCCCTGGCGTTCGCGTTGCGGTCCGCCGGCGTGGAGGTTCATCTCGCCAATCTGTCCTTCGCGGACCTGTACGGCCTGGACCTGGACTCCTGGATCGAGGAGGACGTCGCCGCCGTCCGCCCGGACACCCCGCTGCGCGGCGACTACTTCCCCGAGCGCGCGCTGGCCCGGTGGCTGGCGGCGCAGGGGCTGCCCGACACCGTGTACTCCTTTCCCCGTACGGGTGTCGAACCGCTGCGGGCCGCCTACCGTGCGCTCCTCGGGCATCTGGGCGGCGTGGACGCCGTCGTCCTGGTGGACGGCGGGACCGACATCCTGATGCGCGGGGACGAGCACGGGCTCGGCACTCCGGAGGAGGACATGGCGAGCCTGGCCGCCGTCGCCGGTCTCGACGAGGTCCCGCACCGGCTGGTGGCCTGCCTCGGCTTCGGGGTGGACGCCCATCACGGTGTCAACCACTCCCTGTTCCTGGAGAACCTCGCCGCGCTGGACCGCGAAGGCGCCTACCTCGGCGCGTTCTCGCTTCCGCGCGACAGCCAGGAGGGCGCCCTCTACCTCGACGCGGTGGCCCACGCCCAGCGGTGCCACGAGAGCCATCCCAGCATCGTCCACGGATCCGTCGCCGCGGCCGTGCGCGGGGACTTCGGCGACGTGCGGTTCACCGAACGCACCCGGAACAGCGAGCTGTTCGTCAATCCGCTGATGGCCCTCTACTTCTGTGTGGACCTGCCCGCGCTGGCCCGCGCCAACCTCTACCTCGACCGGCTGGAGGGCACGGTCCTGATGCGGCAGATCAGCTCGGTGATCGCCGGGTTCCGTGACGAGCTGCCCCGTCAGCGGCCGCCCCGGGCGTTCCCGCACTGAGCCGGGGCGGGCCGATCACGACAGGCCCGGCTCGGCCGCCACGAGGTCCCGGCGGCCGACCACGGCCAGCGCCACGGTCAGCAGGGCCAGTGCGGCCGTCTGCACGAGACCGCCGCCGAGGTATTCGGCGGGCACGGGCAGGTGCAGCCAGGGGTAGAGAGCCGCGACCCGCGCCGCCAGGATCAGCAGGCCGAGGGCGGCCAGGGCCAGCGCCCCGCCGGGCGTCGTGCCGTCACCGCCCCGGGCCTGCCACAGGAGCCAGCCGAGCGCGCCCACGACGAAGCAGCTCGCGGGCGCCCAGGCCAGGTCGGGGACGGCGGGCAGCACCACGACGGACGCGCCCATCACCACGCAGCCGGTCATGAGGACCAGCCCGGGAGAACCGGCGGGCAGCCGTGCCGGGGGCGCGTCCCGGTGATGGGCGGCACAGAGCGCGAGGGCCGGCAGCCAGGCGAGGAGCCCGAAGGCGGTGGCGAACGCCGGGTCCGAAGGGACCGTCGCGCCCGTCAGCGGGCCGAGCAGCGGCCAGAGCGTGGGCACGGCGGCGAGCAGGGCGGCCGCCCGGGCGAGGCGGCGACGGTCGTGCAGAAGGGCGAAGTAGGCCACCGTCCACAGGAGCGGAAGGATCCACTGGGCCGCGGTGACCACTGCGGTGAGCAGTCCCTGGTCGGTGAACTGCGACAGGAACATGTGCCGCTCCGCGCCGCCCCGGCCGGCCGCCCAGGTCAGTTCGAGGACCAGGTCGACGACCGCGGCGGCCGCCTGGATCAGCACGGCGAACAGCGCGAAGAGCCGGACGGCCGAGCCGAGGAGGACGTAGCGGCGCGGCGCCCCGGGCGCTCCCAGCCGGCTGCGCACGGCGAGGGCGGCGATGCTCGCGACCTCGCCGAGGGTGGGGCGGCTCTGGTCCTGCGTGTCGCGGTCCACGTCCCACAGGTACGTCTCGACCATCTCCTCCTCCCGTTCGCGCCGGTAATAGACGGGAAGCAGGCGCAGAACGGCGCGGTAGCGGGATTCCAGCGGCGTGGTCATGCGAAGCCTCCCGCGAGTCCGGGTGCCGTGGGGGGTTCGGGGGCGGTGTCGGCCGGGGCGGCGGCACGGCGGCCCTCGGCGATCCGCCGCTTGGCGGCACCGGCGCCGGCGGCCATCCGCTCCGCCTCGGCGTCGAGGGCCGCCACGCCCTCGTCGGTGAGCCGGTAGTAGCGGCGCAGCCGGCCCTGCTGCACCTCTTCCCGGTCCAGCACGATCAGTCCGTCGGCAGTGAGCCGGTCCAGCACGCCGTACAGGGTGCCGACCCTCAACTGCACCTCCCCGTCGGACAGTTCCTCGACCTCGCGCAGGATGCCGTAGCCGTGCCGCGGCTGATCGGCGAGTGCCGTGAGGACGAAGAACGCCGCTCTGGTCATGTTCCTCGATGCCATGGAAGCAGAATATATCGGCTGCCGATATATATCGAGTGGGCGTGCCCGGCGTACGCAGGAGGGGCCGGTCGGCCGGTGACGGCGAACGGGGCCTGCCCCTGAGCGGATGGGCGGGCGGGCCCCGTTCGAGGGACCATTCTGAGCACCGCGCGACAGCACGGGGACGTGTGAACCACGGTCGCCCGATGCGCACGGCGCGCGCCCCGGGTGCGTGGCGCGCCTCCCGTGCGCGGGGCGTGAGGCCGCCGCGCCACGCCGCCCGGGGCCCCGGCCGACATGAACCGTCACAGAGTGGGGATACTGGAGGGCGCACCCGCCCCCATCAGCAGATTGGCTCATGTCGAACTCCGCCACCGACCACGCCACCATCCCGCAGACCCTCTGGGCGGCCCGTGGCCGCCACTCCGGTCCCGCAGCCGAGGACGTCGTCCGTCGCACCCTGCGCCGCCACCGGGAGAGCGGGGACATCGACGACTTCGCCGAGCCGCCCGTGGCCGACGACTCCACCGAGCAGGTCTTCGAGGCGCGCTGGCGGGCCGGCGGCACGGTGACCGTCCGGGCCCGGCTCACCCTCGTACCGCACCGGACCCGGCCGCAGGAACGGGAGTGGACGCTCGTCGCGGAGGCGGAACGCCCGTGGGACGAGGCCTGGCCCTCCCCCGCGACGCTGTTCTGGCCCGAGGCCGGACCGGCCGACGGCGCCGACGGCGCCTGGGACCACCACCCCACCGTCGCGGGCCTGCGCTTGCGGCAGGTGAACGCGCTGCCCGAGGACGACAAGGAGATGCGGCGCCGGCTGCGGGACGCGGCCCGGCAGGCCTGGTGCGTCAACCTGGTCGTGCACGAGGCGATGACCCCGGACGAGCACGGCCGGCTGCCGCTGGCCCGGCTGCTCCCGGCGGGGCTGCGGCACCGCGTGGTCGAGCACCGGGCCGCGCCGCAGCAGCTGCGCGCCGTCAACTGGGCGCTGAAGGCACTCGGAGTGGAGGTGCCGCGCGGCGGCGCCGTGCTGCTGCCCCCGGACCCGGCACCGGACGGCTTCGACGCCCGGGAGCACAGCGTGCGCAGCGTCTTCCTCGACGGCTCCGAGCCGGCCGAACTCGTCGCGGCCCTGCGGCACTTCGCGGCCCTGCCCCGGCCCCTGCCGCACGGCGCCGGGGAGGCGCTGACGGACCTGCGCGAGAACTGGACCCTGCTGACCCTCCAGGAGGAGCTGGAGCGCGAACGGCACCGGGTCGCCATGTTCACCGAGGCGCTGGAGGCCATGACGAAGTCCCGGGACCTGTACCGGGAGGCCGCCGAGGAGGCCCACCGGGCCCTGGCCGCCTACCGTGACACACCCGCGGCCGCCGCCCTGCCCCGTCGGCCGGAGCTGTTCGGCACCCGGACGCCTTCTCCGCTGCAGCAGTTGACACGGACCTTCGAACGGCTGAAGTTCAGCACGAAGGGTTCGCGCCCGGTGTCCTCCGCGGACGGCACGTCCGACGGCGGCGCCACGGACACCACCGATCCGGCATGAGCCCCGGGAGACAGGAGGCCGCATGGATTCCACCGCGACCCTGCTGGTGATCGCCGCCGTCGTCGCGGTGCTGCTGCTCGCCGTCGCCGTCGGCCTGCTGGTCCGGCTGGTGCGCGCCCGGCGCACGCTGCAGCGGGCCGGGCTGCCCACGGGCCCGCGCTGGGTGTTCTGGGGCGCGGTGCTGTATCTGGTGCTGCCCACCGATCTGCTGCCCGACCCGGTCTACCTGGACGACATCGCGGTCCTGCTCGTCGCGCTGCGCAGCCTGCGGGCCGGCCGCGAGCTGCCGCCCGGGCCCACGGAGTCCTGAAACCGGCCCCGGGCAAGCCCCGGGCACGTCACCAGGGAGTGACGCGGTCCGCCTTCACCGGGATCCCCGAGCGGCCGGCGGCCCGGGATGTCGCCGTCGTCGTCGACGGGATGCGCGCGTTCGCCGTGGCCTCCTGGGCGTTCCGGCGCAGCGCGGCGCGGACCGTCTTCGCCGGTACGCAGGAGGAGGCCCTGGAGCTGAAGGCCGGCCACCCGGAATGGCCGGCGTTTCAGGACCGTCCGCCGGTGCCGGGGTGACCTGCCGACTCACCGGCCCGGCTGCGCTCGCTCGACGTGCGGGGCCGTACGGTCGTACAGACGTCCATCGCCGGGACGGCCGGGGCGCTGTCGGTGGCGGGCGTGCGGCTGCTGCTGTGCGCGAGCTTCGTGGTGGCCGGTGCGGTCGCCGAGGTGCTTCGCCGTGCCCGGCCGGACACGGTGACCTTCGTCGTCAGCGGGGACGGCGGGCGGGCCGAGGAGGACCTGGCCTGCGCCCAGCACATCGCGGCCCGCGCAGGCTCGGCCACCGCCGATCCCGGACCGTATCCGGCTCCACCCCGCCGCACGCCTCGGACCCCGCGCGGCCCGAGCGCTCGAAGGAGGCCGCCGAACAGCCGCCCGGGCGGCCCGGCAAGAAGCCCCCGCACGAGAAGCCGGGACAGGAACACCGGCCGTCCGAGCCGGCGTACGACACCCGGATCGCGGGCCCGGAACTCCGACGCCGCCGCCCGGCTCACCGAGGGCGTGCGGCTCGGCCGGGAGGGGGCCACCCCGAGGATGTGTCCATGTGGCTGGAGGCGGCCACCTTCCCGTTCGCCATCACGGCCGCCCGCACGGTCGGCCGTCCGGTGCTGCGACCGGTCGCAGCGGCCACGGCGCTCTGACTCAACGCCCGTCGGCGATGCGGGCGAGCACCGCCCCGAGGGTGGCGAGCAGCACCGCGAGGGCCGCCAGAGCGGCCGCCGCTGCCGCCGTACCGGCGAGCCACGGCGGGGCCAGTGTCGCGGCCTGGAGCCCCGCCGGGTCCGGCAGACCGAAGCGGCCGGCGATCACCTGCGCCGCGGCGAGCACCGCCGTGACCACCAGTGTCACGGCGGCAGCCGCCAGACGTGCGGGTAGGGCCCGCTCCGGCAGGGCGAGGGCCAGCAGGACGCAGAGCGCCGAGACGAGCAGAGTCGTCTGCAGGACCGGCGGCGACAGGGTGGTCCAGTAGCGCGGCGCGTAGGCCACACCGCAGAGGAACACCAGCAGGGCGGAGACGCGGGCGAGCCATCGCGGCGCCTTGGGCGACCCCCCGTCCGGGGCACGGTCACCGGTCTGCACGGGCCGCGGGCGAGCCTCGTCCGATGCCGGAACGGCAGGCTCGGGCCGTACGGCGGCGGGCTCCGGGACGGCGCGCGCGGGCGGCGCGTCGGCCGGCTCCGGGATCATCGGTTCGGGCGGCGCCGTCTCGGCCGCGGTCCGGTCGGCGGCGAGGCGGGCGATCAGCTCGGCGAGTTCCTCGACGGAGCGGCCGACGGCCAGCGCCTCGACCGCCGCACGCCCGCAGTGGGGCCCCGCCGGAGTGCGGTGCAGCAGTTCCATCAGCCGGGTGACGTCCTCCAGCGGACGGCACTCGGCGGCGGCGCGGATCACGTCGTCGGCGCGGTCGGCGTCCCGGGACGCCTCGGTGAGGAGGGTGACCAGAAGGGCGACGTCCTCGACGGACCGGTCGACGCCGGCCGCGCGCAGCGCGTCGGTCCTGGTCCGGGCGTGGTCGGGCGTGCTTTCCAGCAGGCCGACGAGCCGGACGACGTCCTCCAGCGGGCGGTCGGCCACGGCCGTGTGGACCAGACCGTGCAGCAGGTCGTCGTACCGCTCCTCGTCGTGCGGGGCAGCCTCGGGACTCTCCTGCGGGGGCGGTTCGGGCCGGGATCCGGGGCCGGGGGACGGGGTGGCCACTCCTGGGGCGGGCGGTGCGGCGGATATGACGCAGGAGTCGTCGGGTCGGGGGGACGAAGAGGTGGTCATCTGGGCTCCAGAGGAAGGGTGGGGCCACACCGGCGCCCCCGCGCGCAGGGCACGGAGTCACGTAGTCCATGTCTGGTAGTCCATTACTAGGAGCGCGTACGGGGTTCCGCCACCCGGGTGCGACAGAGGTGTGAGGCGGCGCGCCGCCTGGTCAGCGCGAGCGCGGGGCCGGTGAGGGCGGCCGGGCCGGTGGCGGGCCGGCCGGTCCGGGGCAGCCCCGCGGTGGGCGGCGCGGCGGGCGGCAGGGCCGCGAGCGGCGGTGAGTGCGTTGGCCCCGGCAACCGGGCGTACGGGGCGGATCCCGGACCCTGTCGCCTCGGCCTCGCACCGCCGTCTTGTGCCGCCCGGGTGCCTTTCGCCGTCGAGGTGGCGCATTCTTGTGTCATCCACCCGGCGGATCGGGACGAGGATGGGCCCATGGCTGGGAGCGGGGAACAGGCGGTCTTGACGCGGACCCGGCTGGCTGCGCTGCTGGTCGACGCCTCGACCGGCGCCCTCGGCGCGGCCGGGGGGCGCGTGGCGGGGGTGTACCTGCGCTCCAGCACCCCGGGGCTGCTGCGCCTCGCGGTGCTCGTGGGGCTGCCCGGCCCGCTGTTCCGGCCCTGGTGGCGGTTGCACGTCGGCCGGCCCTTCCCGGTGGCCGACGCCTACCGGCTCGGCGTCCAGGTGGTGCTGCCGAACGCCACGGAGACGGTGCGCCGGTATCCGCAGTTCGCGGCGGGTCTGCCCTTCCCGTTCGGGTCGGTGTACATACCCGTGCCCGGCGGCACCGAGCCCCTGGGGGTGCTCGCCGTGCTGCGCCCGACGGCACCGGAGACCGTGGACGAGCTGCTGGACCGGGAACCGCTCGCCCGGCTCGCCGAAGGGCTGGGTGCCGAGCTGCTCGCACTCGCCGACGGGGACGACGCGGCGATCGCCTGGGACGGGGAGCCATTGTGCGCACGGCCGCCCACCGCCCGGCCCACGGAGGCCCGCGTGGGGCGGTTCACCTGGCATCCGGGCGACTCGACGGTACGGGCGGACGGCGGGCTGTACACACTGCTCGGTCTGGACCCGGGCGAGTTCGCGGCCACCGGCCCGGCGCTCGCGGAGGCCGTGGCCCCCGCCGACGCCCCCCGCATCCTGGCCGCGCTGTACGAGACCGCCGCCGGGCAGCCGCCGGCCGCGCCGTTGAACCTCCGCTCGGGAGAGGGCACCCCACGGATGCTGGACCTGAGCCCGGCGGCCGGGACCGCCGAGGCCTGCGCGGTCTCCGGGACGCTCTTCGACCCGGGTCCGGCCGCCTCGGCGGACGGCGCCGCCGACCTGCTGCCGCAGGGCGTGTTCTGCCTGGACCGGCTCGGGCTGATCGTCTACGTCAACCCGGCCGCGGCAGGCCTGGCGGGCCGGGAGCGGGCATGGCTGCTCGGCCGTCCGCTGTGGGAGGCGATGCCGTGGCTTTCCGGGCCGCCGTACGACGACCATCTGCGCAGCGCGCTGCTGTCCCATGAACCGGTACATGTCCACGTCCGTGGTCCGGACCCCGGCGGTGGATCCGGTGAGGGCGACTGGCTCGCCCTCTCGGTCCACCCCGGTCCGGACATCCTGACCTGCACACTCGTCCCGGCCAGCCGTGTGGACGCGCCCATGGATCCGGCGGCCGGTGTGCATGTGCCGGAGGACACGGTGGCCGGCAGCCCCTCGCTGACGACGCTGTACCGGCCCATCGCCCTGGCGATCGCGCTGACGGACGCCGTGACCGCCCGGCAGGTCTCGGCGGTCGTCATGCAGGAGCTGCTGCCCGCGTTCGGGGGCCGCCGCCTGGCCATCTATCTGCTTCAGGAACGGCACCTGTACCTGGCCTGGGAGACCGGCTTCCCACAGGGCTTCCTCGCACCCTTCGACGGTGTGGGCCTCGACGCGCACCTGCCCGGCGTGGAGACCCTCACCACCGGCCGTCCGCTGTTCTTCGAGTCCATGCAACAGCTGGAGGCCACCTACCCGGGCATTCCCCTGGACGCCGAGGAAGGCGCCCGCGCCTTCCTGCCGCTGATCGCCTCCGGCCGTCCGGTCGGCTCCTGCATCCTCGGCTTCGACGGGTCGCGCAGCTTCGGCACGGAGGAGCAGACGGTCCTCACCGCACTCGCCGGGCTGATCGCGCACGCGATGGAGAAGGCGCAGCGCTACGACACCGAGGCCGCGCTCGCCCGGGGCCTGCAGCAGGCCCTGTTGCCCCGCCGGCTGTCGACGCATCCGCAGGTGGAGACGGCGGGCGTCTATCTCCCGGGCACCGAGGGCATGGACGTCGGCGGGGACTGGTACGACGTGGTCGAGGCCGGGGACGGGCTGGCGCTGGTCATCGGGGATGTGCAGGGGCACGGGGTGCAGGCGGCGGCCACCATGGGCCAGCTGCGCAGCGCCGTACGCGCCTTCGCGCTCGGCGACCGGCCGCCCGACGAGGTGATGAGCGGCACGAACCACCTGCTCATCGACCTCGACCCCGGCCAGATCGCCAGCTGCTGCTACCTGCGTCTCGACCCGTCCACCGGGCTGGCCAGGGTCGCCCGGGCGGGGCATCCGCCGCTGCTGCTGCGGCGCGCCGACGGGCGCACCCGGGTGCTGGACGTCCCGGTCGGTGTGGTCCTCGGAGTGGATCCGCACGCCCAGTACCCGGTGGCCGAGTTGTGGTTGGAGCCGGACGCGATCCTCGCCCTGTACACCGACGGCCTGGTGGAGCGGCCGGGCACCGACATCGACGAGGGCATCACCGCGCTGCGCCTCGCGCTGGCGAAGGCCGGCGCGGCCGCCGGACGGCGTGGCGGCCGGTCCCTCGCCGGGGTCGCCGACCGGCTCACCGCCGCCGCCCGGCACGCCTCCGACCGTCCTGACGACGTGGCGCTGCTCCTCGCCACCCGCCGGACCGCGCACCGCCGATGACCTCGCGGGCGCCGCGCGTGCGACGGCCGTCACCTCGGGCAATGGCCTCGCCTGACGGGGCCTGGCAGTGTAGACATGGGCTCATGGTCCGACTGCCCGGCCGGCCCGAGACTCGGCCACCCCGTCCGTTCGGGGTCCCGCGCGCACCGCAGGGCCCGCGGCGGGAGGGGTCGGGCGCGAACGGCGGCCGGCCGGGGGTGCTTCGCTCGGCGGTGACCGGACGCAGCGTCGCCGGGCAGGTGTTCCTCCTTCAGGTGGTGATCGTGCTGCTGCTGGTCGTGTCGGCCGTGGTGGCGCAGGTGCTCCAGGTGCAGCACGACAGCAATCGGGAGGCCCGCAACCGCTCCCTCGCCGTCGCCGAGACGTTCGCCAACGCGCCGGGCACGGCGGCCGCGCTGCGCGCCCCGGATCCGACGGCCATCCTGCAGCCGAAGGCCGAGGCCGCCCGCAAGGGGTCCGGCGTGGACTTCATCGTCGTGATGGACACCGACGGCATCCGTTACACGCATCCCAAGCCGGACCGTATCGGCAAGAAGTTCGTCGGGACCGTCGGGCCGGCCCTGGCCGGGGGCACGGTGATCGAGGAGGTCCACGGGACCATCGGCGAACTGGTGCAGGTCGTGGTGCCCGTGAAGGATGCCGGCGGCAAGGTGGTGGGCCTGGTGTCGGCGGGCATCACCACCGCGCACGTGGGCGGCACCGCCGACCAGCAGCTGCCCCTGCTGCTCGCGGCGGCCGCGGCGGCGCTCGTGCTGGCCACCGCGGGCACGGCCCTGGTGAGCCGTCGGCTGTTGCGGCAGACGCACGGCCTCGGTCCGTACGAGATGACGCGGATGTACGAGCACCACGACGCGGTGCTGCACGCCGTCCGGGAGGGTGTGCTCATCGTCGGGGGCGACGGCCGGCTGCTGCTCGCCAACGACGAGGCCCAGCGGCTGCTGGACCTGCCGGAGGACGCCGAGCAGCGGCACGTGCTGGAGCTGGGGCTGGACGACGAGACGGCCGGGCTGCTCGCCTCCGGGCGGGTCGCCACGGACGAGGTGCATCTGGTCAAGGACCGGCTGCTGGCCATCAATCAGCGCCCCACCGACCTGCGCGGCGGACCGCCCGGCAGCGTCACCACGCTGCGCGACTCCACGGAGCTGCGCGCCCTCTCGGGCCGCGCGGAAGTGGCCCGCGAGCGGCTGAACATGCTCTACGACGCAGGGGTGGGCATCGGCACCAGCCTGGACGTGGCCCGCACGGCGGGGGAACTGGCCGAGCTGGCCGTGCCCCGGTTCGCGGACTTCGTCACCGTGGACCTGTTCGACGCGGTGCTGAACGGGGAGGAGCCGAGGCCCGGGACCGCACTGCGCCGGGCGGCCTGCAGCGGCATCCGCGGGGACGCCCCGCTGTACCCGGTGGGCGAGCGCATCCGGTTCGTGGCGACCTCGCCGCAGGCCCGGAGCCTGACGACCGGGCAGTCCGTCGTCGAGCCGGTGCTGCGCGCCGCCCCCGGCTGGCTCGCCCAGGACGCGGAGCGCACCGAACAGGTCGTGGCCTACGGCATCCACTCGCTGATCACCGTGCCGCTGCGGGCCGGCAGCCTGGTCCTCGGTCTGGCCAACTTCTGGCGTTCGGAGAAGCCGCAGCCGTTCGACGCCGAGGAGCTGGCTCTCGCCGAGGAACTGGTCGCGCGGGCCGCCGTGTCCATCGACAACGCCCGCCGCTACACGCGTGAGCACAGCATGGCGGTGACCCTCCAGCGCAGCCTGCTGCCGCGCAGCGTGCCCGAGCAGGGCGCCCTGGAGATCGCCTACCGTTATCTGCCGGCGCACTCGGGGGTGGGCGGCGACTGGTTCGACGTGCTGCCGCTGTCCGGGGCCCGGGTGGCCCTGGTGGTGGGTGACGTCGTGGGGCACGGGCTGCACGCGGCGGCGACGATGGGCCGGCTCCGCACCGCGGTGCACAACTTCTCCGCGCTCGATCTGCCGCCCGACGAACTCCTCGGTCTGCTGGACGAGTTGGTGGGACGGATCGACCAGGACGAGACCCCGGCCGACGGCGCCGCCGCGGTCGTCGGCGCGACCTGTCTGTACGCGGTGTACGACCCGGTGTCGCGGCACTGCACGCTGGCCCGGGCCGGTCATCCGCCGCCCGCGCTCGTGCATCCGGACGGCAGGGTGGAGTTCCCGGACGTGCCCGCCGGTCCCCCGCTGGGCCTCGGCGGACTGCCGTTCGAGACGGCCGATCTGGAGCTGGCGGAGGGCAGCCGGCTGGTGCTCTACACCGATGGCCTGGTGGAGGACCGGGACCGGGACATCGACGTCGGATTCGACCTGCTGTGCGACGCCCTCCGCCGCGCACCCGACGCCTCGCCGGAGGACACCTGCCGGGCCGTGCTCGACCGCCTCCCGAACCGGCCCAGCGACGACATCGCGCTGATCGTGGCCAAGACCCGCGTACTCGGTGCCGGCCGGGTCGCCGAGTGGCAGGTGCCGTCCGATCCGGCGGCCGTCTCGCAGGTTCGGTCCTCGGTCACCCGGCAGCTGGCCGTCTGGAGCCTGGACGAGTTGTCGTTCGCGACGGAGCTGATCCTGAGCGAGCTGGTCACCAACGCCGTCCGCTACGGGCGCGGCCCGATCGGCGTACGGCTGCTGCGCGACCGCGCTCTGATCTGCGAGGTCTCCGACGGCAGCACGACCTCACCGCATCTGCGTTACGCGGCGAGCACCGACGAGGGCGGCCGGGGCCTGTTCCTGGTCGCGCAGCTCGCCGACCGCTGGGGCACCCGCTACACCCCCAACGGCAAGATCATCTGGGCGGAGCAGCCGCTGCCCTGAGCGCCGCCGCAGAATTGTGTTGAGGACACATCAGGCCGCGGGTGATGATCTCCGGCATGTTCTCGCGCAGGAATCGCCGACCGAAGTCCCCCGAACTCCTCGAGGCCTGGGAATCCCTGGATTCCGGCGATGTCCCCGGGGCGCTGCGGCAGTTGCGGGTCGCCGGGGAGGAACAGCCGCTCGCCGAGGTGGCGCTGGTGGTGGGGCGGGCCGCCCGGGAGGCGGGCTTCGACGACCTCGCCCAGGCCGCGACCGCGCTGGCGGCCGACTCCGAACAGCCCCGCGCGCTCTTCGAGTTCGGGTACGCCTGCATCGAACGCCGGGTCTCGTACCTGGCGATCCCCGCTCTGCGCGAGACCCTGCGGCACAGTCCGGGCGCGCGTGTCGTGCTGCGCGAGCTGGTGTCGGCGTACGAGGACGAGGGCCGCCATCGGGACGCGGTCGCTGTACTGAGCGGATTCGGGGGCGGGCTGGAGGAGTGGCCGGACCGCTATCTGCTGGTGTTCAACGCGATCATGGCGGGCGATCTGGCCGTGGCCCGCCGCGAGCACGCGCTGCTGTCCGACCCCGAGGATGCCAAGTGGCAGCCCGCGCGCGACCGGCAGAGCCGGATGCTCGCCCGTGCGGCCGACGCCGAACGGGCGGGCGCACTGGACCTGACCGATCTGCGCGGCTGGCAGTACGCGATCGGCGGCACGGTGCTCGGCACCCTCTCCCCGTTCGGCTTCACAGCGGGGATGACCGGACGTTACGCCTGGCTGCAGGACAGCCCGGAGCTGTGCCTTCGGGGCCTGCTGCGGCTGCGGGCGCTGCCGGCGGCGGCCGGGGTGCGGCCGCGGTCCGTGTCGCTGCTGCCCGACCGTGACTCGCGGATCCTGGGACTGGCCGCCGCCAAGGTGCTGGACCTGCCGGCCGAGCCGTTCGCGCCCGGCCGTGAGGACACGGTGGTCGTGGCGTACGACCTCAACCGTGTGGCGGCGCACGAGGACGGCCCGGACATCATCGGGCAGCTGTACGAGCGTGTGCCCGGACAGGTGCTGCACGAGCACGCGAGCTGCTGGACCGACGCGCCCGCCGTCACCCCGGACAGCGCCGGGGTGCTGCACCAGTCGGTGTCGGCACCCTGGGACGGGCACCTGCGCCAGGGCGCGGAGGGCGGTATCGAACAGGGTGCGCCGGACGATCGTCCGGAGGCGGAGATCGCCGCCGGGATCGCCGCGGCCGACCCGACCCCGGACGACGGGGACGGCGAGGGTCCGGCGGATCCCGACGAGGCGTTCGCCGCGTTCGCCACGGCCGTGCGGAGCACGTGGCTGACCGGCGAGCGCACCCGCCTGGGTTCCGCCGGGCCCGTCCCGAGTTCCCGGTTCGCCTGAGCGGAGGCGGCGGTCGGCCGCCGCACAGCCGCGGGCGCGGCAGCTGTCTGCCCGTTTCGGACCGGGACACGCGGGGTTGTCAGCCGAGGGCGCGGTCGAGGTTGAAGGCGGCGCTGATGAGGGACAGGTGGGTGAACGCCTGCGGGAAGTTGCCCTGTTGCTCGCCGGTGCGGCCGATCTCCTCGGCGTACAGGCCGAGATGGTTGGCGTAGGTGAGCATCTTCTCGAAGGCCAGCCGGGCCTCGTCGAGCCGGCCGGCCCGCACCAGAGCCTCGACGTACCAGAAGGAGCAGATCGAGAAGGTGCCCTCGTCGCCGCGCAGCCCGTCGGGGCTGGCCTGCGGGTCGTAACGGTAGACAAGGGAGTCGGAGACCAGGTCCTCGCCCAGGGCGTCCAGGGTGGACAGCCACTTGGGGTCGGTGGGCGCGATGAACTTGGCCAGCGGCATCATCAGCACCGAGGCGTCGAGCACATCGGCGCCCTCGTACTGGACGAAGGCGTTACGGCGCTCCGACCAGCCGCGGTCCATGATCCGTCGGTAGATGGTGTCCCGGGACTGGCGCCAGCGGGGCAGGTCGGCCGGCAGGCCGCGGCGGTTGGCAAGGCGGATGGCGCGCTCGACGGCCACCCAGCACATCAGCCGCGAGTACAGGAAGTTCTTGCGGCCGCCGCGGGTCTCCCACACGCCCTCGTCGGGCTGGTCCCAGTTGTCGCAGACCCAGTCCACCAACTGGCACAGGTCGTCCCACTGGCCGCTGGAGATGGGCTCGGCCCACTTGTCGTAGAGATAGACGGAGTCGATCAGGGCGCCGTAGATGTCCAGCTGCAGCTGGTGGGCGGCGTCGTTGCCGACGCGGACCGGGGCGGAGCCCTGGTGTCCCTCCAGGTGGGGCAGTTCTCGTTCGGGCAGGTCGGCGCGGCCGTCGATGCCGTACATGATCTGCAGCGGGCCGGACCCGTCTCCGCCGCCGGGGCTGACGTGGGTGGTCACGAACTTCATGAAGGCTTCGGCCTCGCCGCTGAAGCCGAGCCTGAGCAGCGCGTAGACGGCGAAGGCGGCGTCGCGGACCCATACATAGCGGTAGTCCCAGTTGCGCTCGCCGCCGAGCTGCTCGGGCAGGCTGGTGGTGGGCGCGGCGACGATGGCCCCGGTCGGAGCGTAGGTGAGGAGCTTGAGGGTGAGGGCGGAGCGGTGCACCATCTCCCGCCAGCGGCCCCGGTAGCGGGACTGGTGCAGCCAGCGCCGCCAGTAGGTGACGGTGGCGTTGAACTCGTGTTCGGCCTCGGCGTGGGCGCAGCCGCGGGGCAACACCTGTTCGCCGATCTGGTCGAGGGCGAACACCGCCGTCTCGCCCTCGGCCAGCTTGAAGTCGGTCCACACGTCGCGGCCGTCGTTCTCCACCGCGACCGTGGAGGTGAGCCCCAGGGAGCGCCCCGGGGACTCGAAGACGACCATGCCGTCCAGGGAGCGCAGGGTGTGCGGGTCGGCGCCGTAATTGAAGCGCGGGGCGATCAGGGCCCGGAACGGCACGGTGCCGCGGACGCACACCACGCGCCGGATCAGCCGGTGCCGGCGCACCTCGCCCGACGAGTCGCAGCAGACGGGCATGAAGTCCTGCACCTCGCCGACGCCGTCCTCGGTGAAGAAGCGGGTGATCAGCACATTGGTGTCGGGGAAGTAGAACTGCTTGGTGCGCGCCGGTACGGCGGCGGCCAGCTCGAAGCGGCCGCCGCGCTCGGCGTCCAGGACGGCAGCGAAGACACTGGGGGCGTCGAAGGACGGGCAGCAGTACCAGTCGATCGTGCCGTTCGTGCCGACCAGGGCGACACTGCGCAGGTCACCGATCAGGCCGTGCTCGGCGATCGGCAGGTAGCGGGGGCTCCCGGACAAGTCCTGCTGGAAGGGCATCTCGGCCATCGCTCAGGCCTCCCGGTGCGGAGTGCGGGCTGCTCTCCAGCTTAGAGGCGAGTGCCGCGCCGCGGGGTGGGCAGGAGTTCCCCGACCCGGCCCCGCGGCGCCTTCCGGATGCAGGGTGCGCCGAGGCGGGGAATGGTGAGAGTGTGCCCCGTTCGGCGGCACCGGCACGGATGCGGTCATCCGGACCGAGGAGGAGGCATCATGTCGACATCCACACCCGAAGAGTCCCGGTCGTCCGACGACCACCGCACCCCGGACGCCCTGCTCCACTCCGCACCCGCGAAGTTCACCCCGGAGGATCTGGTGATGGCGGCGGGCAGGGACGTCACTCCGGCGAACCTCGACTGGGCGCGCCGCAAGCTGGAGACCGAGGGCCCGGCGGCCATGGAGAAGCTGCTGCCCTAGGGCGGTCCGGGAAGCGTCGAGCACAACGGGGAGGCGCCGGGCAGGGTGGGTGCGCCGGTCACGCGGGGGGTGTGCCCGCCCGGCGCCCGGTCCATCGGCGTCCTGGCCGGTGTCATGCGCTCAGCCGGCGAGGGGCCGGGCACGGAGGGTAGTGGGTGTTGAGGTCCGTCAGCATCGAGTGATGATCGGCCTGTGGCGGGCCGAGTTCTCCGCACGCCCTCGGACAGCTCTTCCAAGAGCGCGGTCGAGCCTGTTCGGGAAAGGCGACCGGACACCGGACTCTCTCGCCGGTCAACAGGAGAGGAACCAGGAGAAGAACTGCGTGTCAGTGGTGCCTGCTTCCATGGTCCGAGGCATGGGAGAGGGGACGTCATGACGCGTACGACGCCGGCACGCCCGTGGGAAGTGGCAGCGGTGGTCCCGCAGCTGGCCACGACGGCGAGGACCGTGACCCGGCTGCATCCGCGGACCGGTTCGCCCACGGTCCAGGACAGTTCGGTGGGCGGCCCGCTGCTGTGGCCGCGCGACGAACCGTGGCCGACCTGCACGGGGTCGCACGAGGTGAGCAGCGTATGGGAGCTGGAGGCGGTGCGTGCCGCGCATCACGTCACGGTCGCCCGGTGGTCACGGCCGGAGGACGAGGCGCACACCCCCGAGGAGGAGACGATCTTCGACCGGAACGAAGAGAAGGAGATCGACAGCCCCTACACCGACCCGGTACCGCTGCTGCCCGTGGCTCAGCTCTACGCCCGCGACGTCCCGGCTCTGCCCTGGCCCGACGGCGCGGACCTGCTGCAGATCCTGTGGTGCCCGTTCATGGACCATGACGACGACATCCCTGCCGTCCACCTCCGGCGGCGCCGTGCCGACCAGGTCACGGCCGTACTTTCCCGGCCGCCGGAGCCGAGTGTGATCGAGCTGGAGGCATACTGGCCCGCGCCCTGCGTCCTGCACCCGGAACAGGTCATCGAGTACCCGGCGCTCAACCAGCTGCCCGCCGCCGTCGGCGCACGCGTGCGTGCCTGGCAGGAGGACACCGGCCACCACTACAACGCGTTCGCGTCGGCACCGGGCTGGAAGGCCGGCGGATGGGGTGCTGCCGCCTGGCACGAGGAAGAACCCGCCGATCCACCCCACTGCGGATGCGGTGCCGTGGCCCAACCTCTGTTCACCATCGGTCTCGCCGAGTGGAACGGACACGACGAAGGCGGCTGGCGTCCGGTCGAGGACGCCGATGCCGAGGACCGGCGGTGCTACCCACCGGTGGGTGATCCCACCGGGGTGGACCTGGGGGACGAGAAACTGCAGATCTACCACTGCCCGGCCTCCCACGAGCACCCGCCGGTGATCGCCCGGGTGTACTGACCGCTCGTCGAACGATGCCGACCCGAGATGTCCGGTTGGTCAAGCTGCTCCGCGCCGGGCCGTCACGGTGTCGTTCGAGGGGCGGAGCGGACGGCCGCGTGCGGCGCGTGGACGGTTGTCGCTCAGCCGCTCAGAACACCGCTCGTGCTGGTGACCGGGACCGTGTCCCCGCGGTGAGGGGTCGTCGCTCGTACCGGCGCGCCGAGTTCGGACAGCGCCATGGTCACCTTGACCCGGCCACCGGCCAGGTTCATGGTCATGCGTGTCTGTACGAGTCGTCCGCCGCCGTCGACCCACGCGTCCGCGAAGACCGGAAGGTCGTCGCCCATGATGTCCCGGGCCTGATCCATCTTCTCGCGCACGTCCCGGGCCAGCCTCAGCGTGAGGGCCTTGTGATCGAGCATGCCGCGGTAGTGCACGGCCCGCACACCGTGGACGGTCTCCTCACCTTCACGGGAGACCCGTTCCATGGCCGATATCTGGCGGAACACGTGCTCCGGGTCGTTCAGTGGGGCCCGGAGGGCGTAGTGCGCCTCGGCCTTGTCGCGAGACGTCACTCCCCATGCCTCGGCAGCGACACCGGACGCGCCCCGGACATAGACCTTGTCGTCCGCGAAGGTCTCCATGACGTGAGCGACGGCGCCCTGCGGAAAGTCGACGGCGAGGGAGCCCCGGTCGCGGGCGAAGTCGAAGCCGCCGGTGACGGTGAGCACGTACTCGTCGCCTCCGCCCGAGATCTCGATGCGCTCGTCCAGGCGGGCGGTCGTCCTACCGGTCTTGGCCACCGCTGTGCGCACCACAGACCCGTGGTCCGGGGAGGACGAGTCGGTCTTGGATTTCGCACCGCCGCCCGCACCACAGCCCGCGCACAGCATCGCTGCAACAGCGACCAAGGGCAGGGCACAACGCATCAGCTCTCCAGAAATCATGATTGAGCGCTGCGTCAGATGCGTCGTTCGATGCGTCCTGCGTGGCTCGACGTGAGCGAAGGCACTGCCGATGGTCCGGTCGGCGCGCCTCGCCGGACAGACCTTACATCGTGCTTACCGCACGGTAGCCACGCAGGGCGAGGGCCGGCCCGGCATGCTCACTGACGCCGGACTCCCCGCCCGGGGCCCGCGTCACGGAGTGGGCAGGGGCTCTGGCCTCGCCCGTCCGGGCGACCTGCGCCGCCGCGTTCGCGCGCGGCGCGCCACATCACCTGAGCCTGTCCGCGCATCGCACCTGGAGTGACGCCAGGAGGTGTCGAATGCGGGTGGGGTCGCACGCGCCCGGTATCGGTGACGGCGCCCGTCCAGAAGTGATCCGTGCAGTGGCGACAGCCGCACCCACGGTTTCGCGAGGCTCTGGTGCGGTGAGCATGTGGTGCTCGTGTTCCCGCCGATGAATGCGCCCGCCACGGCCGTACCTTCGACCGCTCACGGTCGCCGTCACGCTGAGCGACGGCGTACCGGAGCACATCCCCGCCCTCGCCGCAGTGGGTGTCACCGGACTCGTCGTCGTGACGGCGCTTCCGGGTCCTGATGGGGCGTCACACCCCTGGCCCCCGCCTGCCTCCGGCTGGTGGGGACTCTCACGTATCGCCGGGAGTGTCGAATGCGCCGGTTCCCGATCGACGTGAGAGTGAGGGCAGCACGTCCCAGGACTTCAGGAGCACCCCATCGTGACCGTAACCGCGGATATGGCCATCTCCCTCGACGGCTACGTCGCCGGCACCGACGTGGCCATCGACAACCCGGGAGGCAACGGCGCCGAGCCGCTCTTCGAGTGGATCCACAACCTGGCCGGCTGGCGGCAGCGCCAGGGCATGACCGGCGGTGACGAGAACCGTGACTCCGAGCTGATGCGCGAGTGGTTCGATGCCACCGGTGCGGTGGTCATGGGCCGGATGATGTACGACACGGGCGAGGAGTTCTGGGGTGACAACCCACCGTTCCGGGCCCCGGTGTTCGTGCTCACCCATCTCCCCCGGCCGGCCCTGGTCAAGGAAGGCGGCACCACCTTCACGTTCGTCACCGACGGCATCCACAGCGCCCTGGACCGTGCGAAGGCCGCCGCCGGGGACAGGAACGTCGACATCGCGGGCGGGGCGAGCACGGTGCAGCAGTACCTCGGAGCGGGGCTCATCGACGAGCTGCAGCTGCACGTGGTGCCCGCGCTCCTCGGAGAGGGGCTGCGGCTCTTCGAGGGGCGTGGCGCCTGCCGGCGGAACCTCGAACCGGTCAGGGTGGTCGACACGCCCCTCGCCACCCACTTGAAGTACCGCTTCGTGAAGTGACCCGGCACGGACAGAACCCGGCCCCGGCAGACCGCTGCTGCTGCCGAGGCCGAGAGCCGGCGATACGGAGCATTCCAGGGTCTCTGTGAACAGGCCGTTTCCAGGATCTGTTCGAGCAGGCCGTTCCCGGATCTGTTCGCGGTTGCGGAAACGATCTTGGAATGTTTCGTGGAGATCCGCAGCCGTTTACCTCGTCTTTGCCAACACATGGTGATCTGGCCCGCGTTGGTCACCGCATCCGCGGGCCGGACGCTTCAAGGAGTCGTATTCATGCTCAGACCCACCCGCCGTCACCTCACGATCGCTACTGCGCTGGTCGCCGCGACCACGGCCGCCGTGGCCGTCACCACCGCCGCCGGCGCTTTCGACAGCGCGCAGGAGGCGAAGGGCGCGATCCAGGGCGGGAAGGCGAAGAACGTCATCCTGCTGATCGGCGACGGCATGGGCGACTCGGAGATCACCCTCGCCCGCGACTACACGGTCGGCGCCAACGGCCGCCTGAACATGGACAAGTTTCCGCTGACCGGCGCCTACACCACGTACGCGGTCCACGCCGACGGCACCCCGGACTACGTCACCGACTCCGCCGCCAGCGGCTCCGGCTGGGCCACCGGTGTGAAGACGGTCAACGGCCGCATCTCCAAGACGCCCGGCACCGACAAGGCCGTCCGCACCCTCCTGGAGCTGGCCCAGAAGAAGGGCTACGCCACCGGCAGCGTCACCACCGCCGAACTCACCGACGCCACCCCGGCCGTGCTGGCCTCCCACGCCACCGACCGCTCCTGCCAGGGCCCGGCCGACATGGCCAAGTGCCCCACCGACACGATCGCCGCCGGCGGCCCCGGCTCGATCGCCGAGCAGTCCGTCAACCACAAGGTCGACGTCCTCCTCGGCGGCGGCAAGCAGCGCTTCGACCAGAAGGTCACCGAAGGCAAGTACAAGGGGCTCACCGTCACCGAGCAGGCGCGCAAGCTCGGCTACCGGGTCGTCACCGACAGCAAGGGCCTGAAGAACGTACAGGCGGGCAAGCCGGTGCTGGGCCTGTTCGCCACCGGCAATGTGCCGGTGGAGTGGACCGGCAAGCCGGCGGCCCAGGGCGGCACGGACCCGCAGCGGTGCGTGACCTCCAACCCGAGCCGCCCGTCGACGACTCCGAGCCTCGCGGACTCCGCCACCAAGGCGATCCAGCTGCTGGAGGCCAAGCAGAAGCAGAGGCACTCCAAGCAGGGCTTCTTCCTGCAGATCGAGGGCGCCTCGATCGACAAGCAGGACCACGCGGCCGACCCCTGCGGCCAGATCGGCGAGACCGCGGCCTTCGACCGCGCGGTGAAGGTCGCCCGCGCCTACGCGGCCAAGCACCCCGACACCCTCGTCGTCACCACCGCCGACCACGGCCACACCAGCCAGATCGTCCCGCTGGAGGCCACCCCGCCCGGTCTGTCCTCCACGCTCGTCACCAACGAGGGCCAGCAGCTGAAGGTCAACTACTCGACCAACACCCCGGGGCAGTCCCAGGAGCACACCGGCACCCAGGTCCGCATCGCCGCCCAGGGCCCGCAGGCCTACCGCGTCCTCGGCGTCACCAACCAGACCGACCTGTTCACCACGATCCGCGAGGCACTGCGCCTGCGCTGAACCTTCGAGCGGGGAGAACGGCCGCCACCGTTCTCCCCCGCTCCCGCCTCGACGTGAGAGCGTGCCGCCCGGCCGGCGGCACGCTCTCACGTTGTCCCGCCCTCCTGAGACCGGCGCCACGATCGAACGGGTCGTAACTCGCGAATGCTCCGGAATATGCGAGATTATGGGGATACCGATCGCCCCGGACACCGAGCTTCCCAGCAAGTGGCCGGACCGGAAGGAGCGGCATGAGACAGAGCGTTCTGGTCACCTGGGGCGCGGCGCTGTGCACAGCCTCAGCAGTCGTCCTGGGAGCGCCCCATGCCGCCGCGGCCGCCCCCGATCAGTGTTCCTACACGTCATCGACGCTACGACCCACGCTCAAGCACGGTGACACCGGTGTCGCGGTCAAGCAGGCGCAATGCCTGAGCAACGTGTGGGGAGGCCAGCCGCCCAAGCTGGCCCTCGACGGGGTCTTCGACTCGGTCATGCTGAAGAAGGTCAAGTGGATCCAGGGCTGCCACGGCCTGCCGTCGAACGGCGTCATCGAGGGTCACACCTGGCAAGTGCTCTACCATCCGGCCCTGGACTGTTACGACCCGTATCCGGCCTAGCGACGACCGAACCGGGCAGCGGCGACGCGGGCCTTCCGCGCGGCACCCGACCGCTGCCAGACTCCGGAGGGTGCCCGACTTCGACATGCTCGTCATCGGATCCGGACCCGGCGGTCAGAAGGCCGCCATCGCCGCGGCCAAGCTCGGCCGCCGGGTCGCCGTCGTCGACCGCCCCGACATGCTCGGCGGGGTCTCCCTCCACACCGGCACCATCCCCTCCAAGACACTGCGCGAGGCCGTGCTGTACCTGACCGGCCTCACCCAGCGCGATCTGTACGGGCAGAGCTACCGCCTCAAGGAGGACATCACCGTCGCCGACCTGACCGCGCGCACCCGGCACGTGGTCGGCCGGGAGGTGGACGTGGTCCGCAGCCAGCTGTCCCGCAACCAGGTGGCCCTCTACTCGGGAACCGGCCGGTTCACCGACCCGCACACCGTCGCCCTGCGCGACGAGGTCACCGGCAACGAACGGCTGCTGAACGCCGAGCACATCGTGATCGCCACCGGCACCCGGCCGGCCCGCCCGGGCAGTGTGGAGTTCGACGGGCGCACGATCATGGATTCGGACAACGTGCTCTCGGTGGAGCGGGTGCCGCGCTCGATGGTGATCGTGGGCGCGGGGGTGATCGGCATGGAGTACGCCTCGATGTTCGCCGCGCTCGGCAGCAAGGTGACGGTCGTGGAGAAACGGCCCGCGATGCTGGATCTGTGCGATGTCGAGGTCGTGGAGTCGCTCAAGTACCACCTCAGGGACCTCGCCGTCACCTTCCGGTTCGGAGAGACCGTCGCGGCCGTCGAGCGGCATGCCCGGGGCACGCTGACCGTGCTGGAGAGCGGCAAGAAGATACCCGCCGACACGGTGATGTACTCGGCGGGCCGCCAGGGCCTGACCGCGGAACTCGCCCTGGAGAAGGCGGGGTTGACGGCGGACGCGCGTGGCCGGATCGAGGTGGACGAGCACTACCGCACCGAGGTGCCGCACATCTACGCCGTCGGTGACGTCATCGGCTTCCCGGCCCTCGCGGCGACGTCCATGGAGCAGGGCCGGGCGGCGGCCTACCACGCGTGCGGGGAGCCGACCGGGCGGATGCACCACCTCCAGCCGATCGGGATCTACACCATCCCCGAGATCAGCTTCGTCGGCCGGACCGAGGATCAACTCACCGAGGACCGCGTGCCGTTCGAGGTGGGCATCGCCCGCTACCGGGAGCTGGCGCGGGGCCAGATCATCGGGGACTCCCACGGCATGCTGAAGCTGCTGGTGTCCCCGGTGGACCGCACGCTGCTCGGCGTGCACTGCTTCGGCACGGGCGCCACCGAGCTGATCCACATCGGGCAGTCGGTGATGGGCTGCGGCGGCACGGTCGACTATCTGGTCGACGCGGTGTTCAACTACCCGACGCTGGCGGAGTCGTACAAGGTGGCCGCCCTGGACGCGACGAACAGGCTGCGCCAGATCGACCACCTCGGCGACTGAGCGGGTGGGCCGCAGCCGGCCGGGAGGCCGGCCGCGGCCCCAGGGGCCGCCCCGTTCGTCCCCGCGACGCGAGGCGGCGGTACCGGAGGGTCAGGGCAGCAGGACGGCCTTGCCGTGGTTACGGTGGGCTTCCAGGTCGGCGTGGGCCCGCGCCGCTTCGGTCAGGGGGTAGGTGCGCCAGATCGGCACGGCGAGCTTGCCTGCGGCGGCCGGCTGGACCAGCTCCGGCAGCAACTGGCCGCCCTGGTCGGCGGTACCGGCACTGAAGCGCACGCCGTGCTGCGCGGCGGACAGGTCCGCGATGGTGATGACCTTCCCCGGGTCGCCGGTCAGGCCGACGGAGTCGGCGAGGACGCCGGCGCCGGAGGCGTCGAGGACGAAGTCCACCCCGCCCGGGGCGGCGGCCTTCACCCGCTCCGCCCAGCCGTCGCCGTAGCGGACGGCGGTGGCTCCGAACGCGGTGACGCGCTCGATGTCGTACTCGCCGACCGTGCCGACGACGGTGATGCCGCGTGCGGCGGCCAGCTGGACCGCGAGGAAGCCCACGCTGCCTGCGGCGCCGTGGACGAGCAGGGTCTGCCCCGGCTGCACACCCAGCTGCCCGAGAACGCGCAACGCGGTGCGGCCGACCGTGACCAGCGAGGCGGCGACCTCCCACGACAAGCCCTCGGGCTTGGCCACTGCCCCGTCGAGCAGGGCATGTTCGCCGTAGCTGCCGCCGACCGTGGCACCGAGGACCTCGTCGCCCACGGCCACCGCGGCTCCCTCGCCGGCCGAGTCGACGACACCGGCCGCGTCCAGGCCGGGGATCACGGGAAAGTGCGCGGGGACCGTGCCGGCCATCAGTCCGGACCGGATCTTCATGTCGAGAGGGTTGACCGAGGCGGCCCGCACGCGGATACGGACCTGACCCGGGCCCGGCTCCGGCGGGGTGACCTCGGACAGCTGCAGCACCTCGGGCGCGCCGTACTCGGAGAAGGTGATCGCTCTGGACATCGTGAACTCCCAGGTGGAGGTGGGCGGAAGAGGGGGAACGGCGGACGCTCCGACGCAACGCGCGGCCACGGAGGCGGCCTCGCCGCTCAGGCGGTGAGCGTGGGGTAGTCGGTGTAGCCGCGGTGGTCGCCGCCGTAGAAGGTGGACTGGTCCGGGGTGTTGAACGGACCGCCGGCGGCCAGGCGGGCCGGGAGGTCGGGGTTGGCCAGGAACAGCGCCCCGTAGGCGACCATGTCCGCCGCCCCGTCCTCGACCAGCTTCAGCGCGTCGGGACCGGTGACGTCCGGATGGGTGAACGGGTTGAGGACGAACGTGCTCCGCCAAGCCTTGCGCAGCCGCGCGGTCAGGGAGCGGTCCGGCCCCTCCATGAGGTGCAGATAGGCCAGGTCCAGGGCGGCGAGGCGGTCCAGCAGCGCCTCGTAGACCTCACCCGGGTTGTCCTCGGCGATGTCGTTGAACGGGTTGCCGGGCGAGATCCGCAGGCCGACCCGGTTGCTCCCGATCGCCTCGGCCACGGCCGTGACGACCTCCACCGCGAACCGGATCCGGCCCTCGGTGCCGCCGCCCCAGGCGTCGGTGCGCCGGTTGGTGCCGGGGGCGAGGAACTGGTGGATGAGGTAGCCGTTGGCGCCGTGCAGTTCCACGCCGTCGAATCCGGCCTCGACGGCGTTGCGCGCCGCTGCGGTGAAGTCGTCGACCGTCCGCCGGATCTCCGCCTCGCTCAACTCCTTCGGCGTCACGAAGTCCTTCGGCCCCTCGTGGGTGTACACCTGGCCCTTGGCGGCCACCGCCGACGGCGCGACCGGCACCAGGCCCTCGGGCAGGAGGCTGGGGTGGCCGATCCGGCCGGTGTGCATCAGCTGGGCGAAGATCGCACCGCCTTCGCGGTGCACGGCGTCGGTCACCGTCCGCCATGCCTGTACCTGGCCGGGCGTGTGCAGGCCGGGGGTGTCGGGGTAGCCCTGGCCGACCGGCGAGGGCTGGACGCCCTCGGTGACGATCAGCCCGGCGCCGGCGCGCTGCGCGTAGTACGTCGCCATGAGCTCCGTCGGCTCGGCGCCGGGCCCGAACGCACGGCTGCGGGTCATCGGAGCCATTGCGATGCGGCTGGTCAGGCGCTTGCCGCCCAGGACGATCGGTTCGAAGGCAGTGGTCATGGTCTCTTCCTCGGGATAGGTGACGCTCTGCGGCACAGGTGCTCCGCGACCGGAGGCAGCCGATGCCTGTCCGAACAAGTAAATCACCTGTCCGAACAGGTAAGTCGGAAAGTCCATTCCCAGGACCACATGCGAAGCAGGTAACAGGCTCCCCACCTGGCCATTCACTCCTGGCCGCCCCGAACACATCCACGAGGCTCAGGCCCGCAGTAGAATCACGCTGACCAAGCAGGAAAGCTGAGGAAGAGATGACGCAGTCCACGCCGGAGGCCGGGAACAGCGCCGCGGGGACGGGGCGGGAGGCCACCGTCCCGATGCCGGGCGCCGCCAGAGGCGGGCCGGTCAGTCATGCGATCTTTCGTCTGGCCCGCCTGCACCGCATGTTCGCGGGACAGCTGCTGCGCCGCATCGGCCTCCACCCGGGCCAGGAGCTGGTGATGATGCACCTGTGGGAACTCGGCCCCCAGCGGCAGGCCGACCTGGTGCGGCTGATGGACTCCGACGCCGCCACCATGACCCGCACCGTCCGGCGCCTGGAACAGGCCGGCTTCGTCCGCCGCCGGCCTTCGCCCACCGACAAGCGCGCCTCGCTCATCGAACCCACAACAGCCAGCCAAGCTCTGCGCCGCGAGGTGGAGCGGGTCTGGAGTCAGCTCGAGGAGATCTCGACGGCGGGCCTCTCGGACGACGAACGCGCCGCGGCCCTGCGCACCCTGGAGCACCTGGAGCAGAACCTCGTGCGCGCCGCGGCCGAACCCGCGGGCGCAGATACTGAGGGTTAGCCTCGATCCTTTGTGACGGCACCACCCTTTCGCGATGGCACCGTCCTTAAGCGATGGCACCGTCTCTTGTGACGGCACCGTCGTCGATGCCCCTCGGCGCACTGCGGCAAGCGTCGATCAGCACCTCGGCGATGGCCCGGGCAGGTGCCGGCGACCGTGCCGGTGCGTGAGCGGCACGGCGAGCCGGGCGCTGCCCGATCCCGCTCGGGCACAGGACCCTTGAGGCAAGGACCTCGCCCTTCACGGGGCCACGGTCAGCGCGGCAGGCGCAGTCCTGCGATCAGGAACTCGACCAGCCGGCGTGCGTCGTAGCGGGGATCACTTTCGGCGCCGATGCAGAGGTTTCCGATACCGCGCATCAGCTGGTACGCGGTGAGGTCGGAGCGGATCTCGCCCGCCGCGGCGGCAGCGTCGAGGAGCTCGCCGCACACCGGCAGGAGGCGGTCGAGGAAGTAGGCGTGCAGAGTTTCGAAACCGGCACTGTCGGCCTGCAGCGCGGCGGCGAGCCCGTGCTTGGTGACCAGGAAGTCGACGAAGAGATCGACCCACCCTTCGAGGGCGGCATGCGGTGACGGACCGGTCGCCAGCAGGGCCGGGCCGGCCTCGGCGCAGGCGTCGACCTGGTGGCGGTAGACGGCGATGACGAGGTCCGCCCGGGTGGGGAAGTGACGGTAGACCGTGCCCACCCCGACGCCGGCCTCGGCCGCGATGTCACGCACGGGTGCGTCCACACCCGAGGCGACGAAGACCGCGGCCGCCGCGTCCAGCAGCGTCTGCTGATTGCGCCGGGCGTCCTTGCGCTTGGATCCGGCCGCGCTTCCCGCACGCTGTCCGCCGTCGTTCACCGCGGCACTCCTTCCATGACCGACCTTGCAAAGCGGAACGGCGTTCCGTATCGTTTGCGGAGCAAGGTTCCGGTTCAGCCATGATGGCAGACCCGGGGGACCGCCGACCAGGCCGTCCACTGCCATCACGCCCCACCGCACACCGTCGCCGACACCCGGCGTCGACATGGCTGCGCATCAGAAACGCATCTCGCCCCCTCCGCGGCCCGCGACCCGGTTCGTGGCGCCACCGACCGCCGGCCCCATCGACCCGAGGGTGCGAAGAACCTGAACGGAAGGCACTTCCATGTCCGACTCGAACACCACGAACGCGCAGCAGCGTGCGGACGGGCCCACCACGGTCGTGTCCGCGAAGCCGGTCGTCCTGCCCGTCCCGGGCCGCGGTGAGGACCTCCAGGTCCGTGTGTCCGCCCCCGTGACCGGCAGTGATCTGCCCGTCATCGTCTTCTCGCACGGCTTCGGCTCGTCGATGAACGGCTACGCGCCGCTGGCGGACCACTGGGCCGCGCACGGCTTCGTGGTCCTGCAGCCCACTCACCTCGACTCCAGGACCCTCGGCCTCCCTGCCGAGGACCCCCGTACGCCGCGGATCTGGCGCATCCGTATCGACGACCTCAAGCGCGCATTGGACGGGCTCGACGTGCTGGAAGCGTCCGTGCCCGGACTCGGCGGTCGGGTGGACCGCAGCCGCATCGCTGTCGGCGGGCACTCCTGGGGAGCGCAGACGGCGAGCGCGCTGGTGGGCGCGCGTGTCCTCGGCTCCGACGGCCGTCCCGGCGAGGACATGTCCGATCCCCGGGTCAAGGCGGGTGTCCTGCTCGCCCTGACCGGCCTGGGCGACGACCTGACCCCGTTCGCCGCCGAGCACTTCCCCTTCATGAAGCCGTCCTTCGACACCATGACGCCGCCGGCTCTCATCGTCGCCGGTGACAACGACCGGTCCCAGCTGTCCACTCGCGGGCCGGACTGGTTCACCGATCCCTACACCCACGGCCCGGGCGGCCAGACGCTCCTCACGCTGTTCGGGGCCGAGCACTCGCTGGGCGGCGTCTCCGGGTACGAGGCCGCCGAGACGACGGACGAGAACCCCGCGCGTGTCGCCCTGATCCAGCGGCTCACCACGGCCTTCCTCCGCAGCGCCCTGCACTCCGAGGACACCGGCTGGAACGCGGCGGTCACCGCCCTGGAGGACGACCCCGACCCGCTGGGGAAGCTGCAGAGCAAGTGAAGAACGGGTCCCCCGGCGGGCGTTCGACGCGATCGTCGACACCGCGCACGATCAGAATGATTCCTGAAAGGACAGACGATGATCCTCGTCACCGGAGGGTTCGGCTTCATCGGATCCCACACCGTACGAGCACTGCTCGACCTGGGCGAGGACTGCGTCGTGGTCCAGCGCCGCACCTCTGAACTCCCGGCCGTGCTCTCCGGGGCACAAGTAGCGGTGGAGCAGGCTGACGTCACCGATCGCGAAGCCCTGCTCGCGATCGGCCACCGCCACCGCATCACCGGCATCGTGCACCTGGCCGGGTCCGTCCCCTGGCCTCCCGTCCCCGACGCGCCGGTCGAGGCGACACGGCAGGCGATCGGCGGACTGCTGAACATCGCGCAGGCCGCGCAGGAGTGGGGCGTGCGGCGGCTGGGTGTCGCGAGCACGATCGGGGTCTACCTCGGCGCCCGGAACGACGGACCGCTCCGCGAGGACACCCCGCTGTCGATGAGCGCACCGGTCTCGATCCCCACCTTCAAGAAGGTCGGCGAAATGCTCGGCGGATTCCTCGCCGACACCACCGGCATCGACATCGTCAGCTATCGCGTCTCCGGCACCTGGGGCCCGCTCGGCCATCCCGACCCGTTCTTCGCCGCACCCGCCCTCATCCACGCCGCCGCCCACGGCACCGCCCCGGACCTCTCCGGCCTCGTGCGGCCGGCCTTCGCCGAGGACGGGATCGACCTCAACTACGTGAAGGACACCGGGCGGGCGATCGCCCTGCTCCAGCTCGCGGACAAACTGAACCATCGCACGTACAACGTCGGCTCCGGCCGGGCCACGACCAACGCCCAGATCATCGAGGCGATCAGAAAGGTGGTCCCCGACGCGTCGGTCGGCCTCCCCGCCGGAGGCGACGCACCGCACCTGGTCCTGGACATCAGCCGTCTCCGGGAGGACACCGGCTACCAGGCCGAGTACGACACCGAGCGAGCCGTCGGCGACTACATCGCGTGGCTGCGCGCAGGCAACAGGAACTGAGCCCGGGCTCAGCCCCGTCCACGACTCCCTCCGTGCCTGCCCGGAGGGAGCCCGCCCGGAGGGGGCATGCCCAAGGCCGGACACCGAGCGGGCCTCACCGCGTCCCGGGCGGCGACATCGCCGACGCCGTCGAGCGCAGCACACTGCTGGACCGCTACCGCGACCGGGGGCGCGCGGTGGTCGATCGGGCCGCGCCCCCACCCCCTCACCCGCATCCGAACAGGTCAGCGCAGGTTACCGGTTGGTCATCTTGAAAGGTCAATGAGTGCCGCTATCATCACACCCACGCACGGTGACCGTACGCCGACGCTGGGCAGCCCGGTGTGTCGACCACCCCCTTGTCACCACGCCCGAGTTCCTCCTGGCCGGCCCCTGACCCCGAGGCCAACCCTCCATCGGGTCGAGGCGGGTCCGCACCCCCCACCCGTACGCCGTCGGGCCAGGCGCCCGTGCGCCGTGCACGACCGGAAAGCGGCACGACCATGAGCAACAACAGGGGCAGAGGACTGCAGGCCAATGTCCTCGGCACGTTCGACACCGTGGTGATGGCGGTGGCGGGCAGCGCACCTGCGTACTCGCTCGCCGCCACCACCGCCGTCCTCGTCGGCGCGGTGGGACTGGCCAGCCCGGCCGCCCTGCTGTACTGCGCGATACCCATGCTCGGCATCGCCCTGGCGTTCAGCTACCTCAGCCGGATCGACGTCAACGCGGGCGCCAGCTACTCCTGGGTGGGCCGTACGCTCCATCCGTTCCTCGGCTTCATCAGCGGCTGGGCGCTGGTCGTCTCGGCGACCATCTTCATGGTGGCCGGTTCGCTGCCGGCCGGGTCGATGACCCTGGCCCTCTTCGACGACACGCTCGCCGACAACACGGCGCTGTCCACGGTGGTCGGCGCGGTGTGGTTCCTCGTCATGCTGGGCGTGGTGCTCGGCGGCGCCCGGCTCACCGTCCGCGCCCAGCTGCTGATGTCCGGTGTGGAGCTGGGCATTCTGGCGCTGTTCGCGGTGCTCGCCGTCTTCCACACGGACAACGCCCGTGCCTTCGACTGGTCCTGGCTCGGCTTCTCGCATTTCGACGGCATGGCCGGGTTCGCGTCCGGCGCGCTGCTCGCCGCGTTCTACTACTGGGGCTGGGACGTCACCAGCAACCTCAGTGAGGAGACCCGCAACAGCCGTCGTACGACCGGACTCGCCGGCCTGATCGGGGTCGGCATCGTCTTCCTGCTGTTCGAGGTGTTCACCATCGCGGTGAACGTCATCCTGAGCTCGAAGCAGATCGAGGAGAACGACGCCAACGTGCTGGCGGCGCTGGGCGAGGAGGTCTGGCCCGGCTGGGGCGGCAAGCTGCTCGTCGTGTCCGTGATGCTGTCCACCATCGCCACCCTGGAGACCACGCTCATCCAGGTCACGCGCTCGCTGTTCGCGATGGGCCGCGACCGTACGATGCCGTCCGGATTGGGCCGGGTGCACCGCACATGGAACACGCCCTGGGTGGCGATCGTGGTGGTCGGCGGGGTGGCGCTGGCGATGTTCATCGCCTCGAACGCACTCGGCTCGATGGGCGAGATCCTCTCCGACGCGATCTCGGCGATCGGCCTCCAGATCGCCGTCTACTACGGTCTCGCCGGCCTCGCGGTGGTCGTCGCCTACCGCAAGATGCTGCTGAAGTCGGCGGCCGACTTCGTGCTCGGCGGGCTGTGGCCGCTGTTCGGGGCCCTGTTCATGTTCTGGATCTTCGTCGAGTCGCTGGGCGAGCTGAGCGGCGCCGCGATCACGATCGGCATCGGCGGCCTCGTCGTCGGGCTCGTCCCGATGCTCTGGTACTGGCGGCAGGGCAGCGACTACTACCGGCCCGCGAAGCTGGACGCGACCCGCACCGTGGAGGCGGACTACGTTCCCGACGGCGCCGGTGCGCCGTCCCGGCTGCACGAGGGTCTCCCCACCGACTTCTGAGGGAGATCCCGATGGCGCGAGACCGTTTCACACCCGATTTCGACCCCGACTGCGGGGACGCGCCCCTCACGGCCGCCAGGCAGGACATCGTCATCGGCCGCTGGCAGGGCCTCAGGGACCTGCTGTGGGTCACCGGCGACGACTGGACGCTGCGCGGCCACCGGGTGCGGCTGCTGGCGCAGGCCTGCGCGGGCAGTTCCACGGTGGAGTCGTGGCTGGCCGCCGAGCCCGGGAACGCGGACGCCCAGGTGCTGCGCGCGGCGACGGAGACGGCCCGGGCGTTCCACCTGGCCATCACCGCCGGGCGGGGCGTTCCCATCGACCGGGACCGCATCGACACCGCGGTCCTGGCCTGTCTGCACGCCACCGACGCCTGCCCCGGGGACCCGACACCGTGGGTGGCGCTGATCTCGGTGGCGCGGCTGTATCCGACGGGGGTTCGACGGCAAGAACTGGGCCGCTGGTGGGACGAGTTGCACCGGCGTGACCCGTACACGGTGGAGGGCCACCTCCAGGTGCTGCACTACTACTCGGCCCGCTGGCACGGCACGCACGGCCTGATGTACGACTTCGCCCGCGACGCGGCCGGGGTGGCACCCCCCGGTTGCCCGCTTCCGGTGCTCGTGCAGTACGCCCGGGTCGAGGAGTACCGCTACGCCCTCGACGGCGCGCGCGGACAGCACGGTTCGGTGAGCCTGGGCCAGCACTGGAACCACGACGGCGCGGTCAACGACGTACGGCGCACCTGGGAGCGCTGGGTGCGGGCACGCCCCGACAGCGATGTCACCCCGACCGAACTGCGGGACCTCAACCAGCTGGCCCACGCGGCCTGTCTGGCCGGTGCGACGGACGTCGCCGGTGCGCTGCTGCGGCTGCTCGGCCGACGCGTCACCCGTACCCCGTGGTCGTTCACGGGCGATCCGGTCCACCAGCTGACCAAGTGGCGCGAGGAGTTGGGGCTGCGAGGGTGAAGTCACCCGGCTCACCGGCAGTTGCCGCCGCAGTCCTGACGCGCTGCCGGCGCTGGACCGCCGGACCCCTCGGCCGGTCCGGCGGTCCACTTCTCCTCGATGCGTCCCGCCTTCCACACCAGCAGGGCCATCGCCCAGGTGGCGAAGAACAGGCCGACGATGACGAAGCCGACGGTGTTGAGGTCGAGGCCCGCGTTCCAGTCCCAGAACGCCCCGTGGAGCTCCAGCCTGTCGGCGAGCAGGCCGAGGAGTTCGACGGTGCCGATGATGAGGGCGACGGCCACGGACAGGCCGGTGATGGTGAGGTTGTAGTAGACCTTGCGGACCAGCTTGGAGAACGCCCAGTCGTAGGCGAAGTTCATGAACGAGCCGTCGATGGTGTCCAGCAGGGACATGCCGGCCGCGAACAGCACGGGCAGGCACAGGATCGCGTACCAGGGCAGGCCGGAGGCCGCGCCCGAACCGGCGAGGACCAGCAGCGCGATCTCGGTGGCCGTGTCGAAGCCGAGGCCGAACAGCAGGCCCAGCGGGTACATCCGGTCACGCCGATGCCGAAGGCCGCCGGTTCTCCGGCAGTTGTGGTGCCGACGCTGAAGTGCTCGGGGGCGACGATCCCGACCAGCGTGCCCCAGCCGATCATGTGCAGGGCGAAGACGAAGGCGGCCATCCCACCGACCCTGGTCCACTCCTGCCGCGTCATGGAGCCGCGGACGCGGTGCCAGGCCGAACGCGGGGCGTCGGCCTGAGCGGGGAGGGACGGAGCGGAACCAGGGGCGGCCGTCATCGGGAGGTGTTTCCTCGGGTCGTGCCGGTCAGGCTGTGCCAAGCAGCCTTGTGCCATCCTCCCGTACCTGCAACTGATGTGCAGTAAAGGCCGCGGCAGGCCTTCCCCATGAGGAGGGAAAGCCGGCCGTGGGAGGTCGGCGGGGAGCAGGCCCTGGCCCTGTCCGTCCGCCGCGTCGCGCACGCCGGGCCGGGCGAGGCGCGGACCACTGCGTCGGCGGTGACCCGGGCGGGACCCGGCCTGCCGACGGAAACCCGAACGCATCCTGAGAGCGCGGTCCCGGGGTCAGACGCCGGCGTGCGGTCCGTCCGGGCGGCCGCCGCGCTGCCGGACCGTCTCCCGGCTCAGCTCCTCGCTCTCCGCCTCGGTCAGCCGCTCGAAGCCGTCCTCGGTGATGACCGAGACCACCGGGAAGATACGGCGGTTGAGGTCGGGGCCGCCGGTGGCCGAGTCGTCGTCGGCGGCGTCGTACAGCGCCTGGAGCGCGGCCAGGGCGGCCTCCCGGCGGGTGAGGTCCGGCCGGAACAGCTTCTTCAGGGCGCCCCGGGCGTACGGGGAGCCGGAGCCCTCGGCGTGGAAGTCCCGTTTCTCGTACAGGCCGCCGGTCGCGTCGAAGGCGAAGATACGGCCGCGGCCGCCCTCGGCCGCGGTGGTGTCGTAGCCGGCGAGCAGCGGGACGACGGCGAGGCCCTGCATGGCCTGGGCGAGGTTCTGCCGGATCATGGCCGCGAGCCGGGTCGCCTTGGCGCCCAGGCTCATCGGTGCGCCCTCGATCTTCTCGAAGTGCGTGAGTTCGACCTGGTAGAGCCGCACCATGTCGAGCGCGAGGCCGACGGTGCCGGCGAAGGCGACGGCCGTGTGGCCGTCGGCGGGGTGCACCTTCTCCAGGTCGCGCTGGGCGATGAGGTTGCCCATCGTGGCCCTGCGGTCGCCGGCGATCAGGACTCCGTCGCGGAAGGTGAGGGCGAGCACCGTGGTGCCGTGCGGGAAGCGGCCGGGCTCTGCCCGCACACCGTCCGGGAACGGCGCCGCGGTGGGCAGCAGGCCGGGGCGGTGTGCGGCAAGGAACTCGGTGAAGGACGAGGTCCCGGGTGTGAAGAACTCCTCCGCAGGCCGCCCCGTCAGGTGATGCTCCGTCATGCCGTTCCCCCTCCTGGGCCGCCCGGCCCTCCTCGTCTCCTACCTGGCACGGGCACCCGGGAAACTCCCGTCTCTCACAGGGCCTTGCGGCGTACCAGCAGCGCCAGCACCAGCAGGCCCGGGAGCAGTGGCAGCCACACGGTCAGCAGCCGGTAGCCCAGCACCGCGGAGGCGGCGGTCGCGGCGGGGGCGCCGGACGTGGTCAGTGCGAGGGCGAGGGCGGCGTCGAGGGAGCCGAGCCCGCCCGGAGTGGGGAGCAGGGCGGCCGCGCTGCTGGCGGCGAGGTAGAGCAGGGCCACCTGGAGCGGGGCCAGGGGCAGGCCGACGGCCCGGGTGACGGCGATCAGCACGAGGGCGTGCAGGGCGGCGAAGGCCAGCGAGCCGCCCCAGAGGGCGGCCGCGCGGGCCGGACGGGCGTGCACGGCACGGATGTCGGCCGGCACACCCGCCAGCGCGCGGCGGCAGCGCGGGCGCAGCGGACCGGCCAGGAGAGCAGCCGCCACGGTCGCGACGCCGAGGACGGCGGCGACCGCGGCCGGGGAGACGTGCGGGACACGCAGCAGGCCCGGGCAGAGCGGGGCGAGCGCCGCGATCAGCGCGAGGCGGATCACGGCGCCCGCGGTGGCCTTGACGGCGAGCGCGCCGGCCGAGCGGCCCGCCGGCAGCCCGCAGCGCATGAGGAAGCGCAGGTTCACCGCGCCGGCCCCGAGCCCGGCGGGGAGCAGGTGGTTGGCGGCGGAGGCGGCGAACTGCGCGGCGAGCAGCCGCGGTCCGGGCAGCCGCCGGGCTACCGCGCCCTGCTGGGCGAGCGCGGACGCCGCCCAGGTGCCCATGGCCGCCGCCGCGGCGGCCAGCAGCCATCCCTGGTCGGCGGCGGCCAGCCGCCGCGCCCCGGTCTCCAGCACCGGCCAGTGCCGCCGGGCCAGGTAGGCGGCGCCCAGCAGGACGGCGAGGCAGACCAGGGTGGGCCAGTAGGCCGGGCGGCGGCCGACGGCGAGGTCCGCGGGAGTGGTCAGGAGCGGGCCGGGGGAAGGGCGGGCGGCGTCAGCGGCCGTCTCCGGTACGGCATGCCGGGTCATGGACCCCCTCCCCCGCGTCCGTCACAGCGCCAGGTCATGAACCGGCCTCTGGTACGGCGTAGTAGAGGCGCGGCCCGTCGAGCGGCACGGACGGCCAGTGGCGGGCGTACCCGGGCGGCCGGGAGCCCGAGGGCACCAGGGTGGCCACCGGGGTGCGGCGCGCGGTGCGGGCGATGACCTGTTCCGTGCTGTTGGCGTTGTGCCCGTTCGTCGCCGCCGAGGAACAGCCGGCGTAGAACGCCACCGGGATGGCCTCGTGCCCGGTGAGCAGACAGGGCGGGCGGACACCGAGCCGGTGGAGGGTGGCGGTGGTCCGGGACCAGGTGCGGTGGGCGGTGGTGGTGCGGTCCACGACGTGCATCAGGACGGCGAGTTGCACCCCGAGGTGGGTGGCGAGCCCGAGCGCCACCAGTGCGACGGCCACCCGTCGCCCGGTGCGGGCGGGGGCGGTCACGAGGTGGACGAGTGCGTCGGCGACGGGGATCGCCAGCAGGGCGTAGGCGGGCTGCAGGAAACGGGGCGCCGCGTAGTCGATCAGGAACAGGTAGGGGAAGGCGGCCGTCGCGGCGCAGGCGAGCGTGAGCAGGGTGGGCGCCGTACGCCGGGCCCGAACCGCGACCGTCAGGCCGAGCACGGCGAGCAGGGGCAGCACGAACCACCAGACGGTGAGCAGCGGGTGGGGCAGCGCGCCGGTGCACGGCCGGCACAACCCCCGCCCGCCCAGGCTGCGGAGTTGGTCGACGACGGCGAGGTGCCAGCCGAGTCCGCCCTGGATCGCCGAGGCGTCGGACAGCCGGCGGACGAGGCCTCCGTAGCCGGCATAGGCCTCGATCACCCACTCGACCGCGCCGGCGGCGAGCCCGGCGAGCAGGACGAGCGCAATCCGCCAGTGGCGGCGGAGCAGGGCGAGGGCGAGGAGCGGCAGGGTGACCCAGACGGCGTCCATGGGCCGCATCCAGGCCATCAGCGCGCCGCTCGCGGCCAGGCCCCACAGTGCGGCTCGGTCGGTGCGGTCCGCACGGGCGCGCAGGAAGCAGGCCACGGCGGCCAGGGCGCCGACGGCCACCCAGTAGTTGGGCATGGCCTGGGGGCCGTAGAACAGGGTCACCCACAAGGAGGCGAACAGGGCGCCGGCGAGGGCGAGCACGCGGACGGGGAACAGGCCCCGCCAGGCGCGCAGTGCCAGGAAGAGGGCGAGGCCGGACAGGACGGCGAGGTAGACCCGCAGCAGCGCCGTCGACGAGGACCAGGCGGCGACGGGGGCGACCAGAAGGGTGACGCCCCGCGCGCGGGGTGCGCTGAAGAAGGCCGCGGGAGCGTGTCCGCTGACCTGGCTGACGTACACGGTCTCGTCCCAGCCGAGGCCCATGCCGGGCCGGACCAGCAGCAGTTGGGCCAGCGTGAAGGCGGCCGCGACGGCCGCTAGCGGCCAGCCGGCGCGGGCCCGTGCGGTGACGGTGGACGCGCGGCGCGGGCGCTCGCGCCGGGCCGCCTCGGCTGTGGCATGCGCGCTGCCGGCCATGATCACCCCTTTGTCCCTACGGTTCGTAGGGTCGCGTCGGTCACCCTACAGCCTGTAGGGCTGCGGACGAGAGTCGGGGAGAACACGGACAAACTAGCCTGAATGACATGCTGGTGCGCGGCGAATGGGGCCATCCGGCCCACGGCCCTACGCGCTGTAAGGTTGGAGCATGGCTGGCACAGGGTCCCGCGGCAGGGCGGAGCGTCGCAGCGCCGGGGAGTTGGAGAGCGAGGTGCTGGCCGCCCTCTGGGCCACCGAGCGGCCGCTGACCCCGGCGGAGATCCAGGCCGAGATAGGTGGCGGGCTCGCCTACAACACGGTGCACACCATCCTCAAACGCCTGTACGACAAGGGGCTGGTGCTGCGGGACGCCGACGGGCGGCGCGGCGCGTACCGCCCGGCGAAGAATGCTGCGGAGCTGACCGCCGAGGCGATGCACGAGGCCCTGGACCGGGGTCCGGATCCGATCGCGGCGCTCCAGCAGTTCGTGACCGGTCTGAGCCCCGAGGAGGAGCGGGCGCTGCGCGAGTTGCTCGCCGGAGGCGGCGCATGAGGTTCGACGTGTACACCCCGCTGCTGCTGTCCGTGCTGCTCCCCGTGGTCAGCCCGGTGATCGGCCGGCGGGTGGCGCCCGCGCTCGCCGCGCGTGTGCTCACCTCGGCCGCCGCGCTGACCGCCGCGGCCACGACGTGGTCTCTGGTGCTGCTGTCCGCCGCCCTGCTGGGGGACGCGCCCCCGGTGGTCGCGGAGGCCCGGGAGGACGGCCGCCCGCTGGTCGACCCGGTGCCCGAGGTGATCGGCGTCGCGGCGGTCCTCGCCCTGCTGGCCGTCCTGTACCGGGTGCACCGGGCGGTGCGGTGCGAGCGGGCGACGCGGCGGGCCCTGCGGCGCCTGTGCGAGGGGCACCCGGCGGACACCGAGCTGATCGTCGCCGCCTCACCCGTGCCGCAGGCGTTCGCCGTTCCCGGCCGGCCCGGCCGGATCCTGGTCACCTCCGCGATGCTGGGCGCGCTGCGGCCGGCCGAGCGGCGGGTGCTGCTCGCGCACGAGCGGGCCCATCTGGCGCACCGGCACGGCCCGCTGGTGACGGCGGCGACGCTCGCCGCGGCGGCCAACCCGCTGCTCGGTCCGGTCCGTTCCACCGTGACCTTCCTGGTGGAGCGGTGGGCGGACGAGCAGGCGGCGGCCACCGTCGGGGACCGGCGGACCACCGCCCGCGCCCTGGCCCGCGCCGCGCTCACCGCCGGCAGCTCTCGGCCCGCCTGCGCCCTGAACTTCACGGACCGCGCCGTCACCCGCCGCATCGCGGCGCTGCAGACGGCCCCGCCGCCGCACCTGTGGCCGCCGGCCCTGGCCGTCCTCGCCCTGGGCGCCCTGCCGGCGATCGGCGCGGCCGACGCCACCCGTGATCTGTTCGGGCTCCTGGCGAGCGTGCTGGTCTAGGAGGCGTCCTCGGCAGGGCGCCGAACCGGTGGGCACCTTCCCGGCCGGCGCCTTGCGGGAGGTCCCCGTTCAGCCGCTGTTCGGCGCCCGGTGCACAGGCTGCTCGGGTACCGGACGGGGGGCGACCGGTGGGAGGGAACGGGCGGCGGGCTCGTCGATGCTCACCCTCAGCTCCTCCCCGTGATGGTGGAGCGTGAGCGCCGGTCCGTCCAGCAGCGTGTACGTCGCCTTGTCGGCGCCGATCTCCACCCTGAGGCGGCGGCCGCGGAACTGGAGGCTGAAGGCCAGGCGGCTCAGCCGCCGCGGGAGGCGCGGCGCGAACCGCAGTCCCCCGCTCTCCCGGCGCAGCCCGCCGAAGCCCGCGACCAACGCCATCCAGGTGCCGGCCAGCGACGCGATGTGCAGTCCGTCCCGGGTGTTGTGCTCCAGGTCCTGCAGGTCCATCAGGGCCGCCTCGGCCGTGTAGTCGTAGGCGAGCCCCAGATGGCCCGTCCGGGCGGCGACGACGGCCTGGCAACAAGCGGACAAGGAGGAGTCGCGTACGGTCAGCGGTTCGTAGTAGGCGAAGTTGCGGGCGGCCTGCTCGTCGCCGAAGTGGGCTCCGCAGGTGTACATCGCCAGCACCAGGTCGGCCTGTTTGACGACCTGTTTGCGGTAGAGGTCGAAGTAGGGGAAGTTCAGCAGCAGCGGGTACTGGTCCGGGCGCGTGTTGGCGAAGTCCCAGCGCTGGTAGCGGGTGAATCCGGCGTGCTGTTCGTGCACGCCGAGTTCGTCGTTGTAGGGGATGTGCACGACCTCCGCGGCCTCCCGCCAGGCCGCCCGCTCCACCTCGTCCACGCCGAGGCGCTCCGCCTCGCGCGGGTACCGCTCGACGGCGTCGGCGGCGGCCAGCAAGTTCTGGCGGGCCATCAGGTTGGTGTAGATGTTGTCGTCGGCGACCGCGCTGTACTCGTCGGGGCCGGTGACGCCGTCGATGTGGAAGACGCCGTGGTGGTCGTGGTGACCGAGCGAGCGCCACAGGCGGGCGGTCTCCACCAGCAGTTCGACGCCGGCCTCCCGTTCGAAGGCGGTGTCGCCGGTGGCCTCGGCGTAGCGGACCACCGCGTCGGCTATGTCGGCGTTCACGTGGAAGGCCGCGGTGCCGGCCGGCCAGTACGCCGAGCCCTCCGAGCCCTGGATGGTCCGCCAGGGGAACGCGGCCCCGCCGAGCCCCAGTTGGGCCGCCCGCTCGCGTGCCTCGTCCAGGGTGCTGTGCCGCCAGCGCAGCGCCTCGGCGACGGCCTCGGGGGCGGTGTGGGTGAGTACGGGCAGTACGAACATCTCGGTGTCCCAGAACGCGTGCCCGTCGTAGCCGGAGCCGGTCAGCCCCTTGGCGGGTATCGCCCGCCGCTCGGCGCGGGCCCCGGCCTGCAGGACGTGGAAGAGGGCGAACCGTACGGCCTGCTGGATCTCCTCGTCGCCGTCCACCTCGACGTCCGCGCGCGACCAGAAATCGTCCAGGCAGGTCCGCTGGTCCTCCAGGAGCCCCTGCCAGCCGTCGTGCGCGGCGGCCGCGAGGGCCGCGTCGACCTGGTCGGCCATCGCGGGCAGCGAGCGGGTGCCGGACCAGCCGTGGGCGACCAGCTTCTCCACCCGCAGCGTCTGGCCCGGCTCCAGGACGGAGGTGACGGTGAGCCGGGCCACGTCGGTGTCGCTCTCGCTGCCGGTCGTGGTGCGCTCGGGCCCGGCGACCACATGGTCGGCGGCGACGGCGACCCGCAGGCCGCTGCGCCGGGTGCGGTGCACCAGCCGCAGCCGGTGCCCGGAGGCGAAGTCGTCCTCCTGCTCCAGCGGCGACTTGAGTGCCATCGCCGCACGCGGGTCGCCGTTCGGGGCGGGCAGCTGCTCGCCCGCGACCAGCTCCGACTGGATCACCACCCGGCAGCGGCGGCCGACGGCCTCCACCTCGTAGGCCACCGCGGCCACCGCCCGCTGGGTCAGCGACACCAGCCGGGTCGAGCGCACCCGGACCGTGGAGCCGGCCGGGGACGTCCACTCGCAGGTCCGCTCCAGGACTCCGCGGCGCAGGTCCAGGACGCGCTCGTGGGCGACGAGCCGGCCGTAGCGCAGGTCGAACGGCTCGTCGTCCACCAGCAGCCGCAGGATCTTGCCGTTGGTGACGTTGATGACCGTCTGCCCGGACTCCGGATTGCCGTAGCCGGCCTCCGCGTACGGCAGCGGGTGCACCTCGTGCACCCCGTTGAGGTAGCTGCCGGGCAGGCCGTGCGGTTCGCCCTCGTCGAGGTTGCCGCGCCAGCCGATGTGGCCGTTGGACAGGGCGAACACCGACTCGCTCTGGGCGAGCACATCGAGGTGGAGGTCCGTCTCGCGCACGCTCCACGGCTCGACCGTGTACGAACGGTGGGTGATCACCGCTTGCCTCCCAGCTCGGTGAGGTCCTTGACGACGATGCTCGCGCCGTGGGCGTACAGCGCGTCGGCCTGTCCGACCCGGTCGACGCCGACGACGTGTCCGAAGCCGCCCGCGCGGCCGGCGTCCATGCCGGCCAGGGCATCCTCGAAGACGGCCGCCCGCGCCGCCTCGACGCCCAGGTCGCGGGCCGCGGCCAGGAAGGTGTCGGGGTGCGGCTTGCCCGGCAGTCCGCGTTCGGCGGCGACCACGCCGTCGACCCGTACGTCGAAGAAGTGCTCGGCGCCGACGGCACGCAGCACGTCCCTGCAGTTGGCGCTGGAGGAGACGATCGCGGTGCGCAGACCCTGCGCGCGGACGGCCTCCAGATAGCGCACGGTGCCCTCGTAGGCCTCCACGCCGCCGGTGCGGATCCTCTCCAGCAGCAGGTCGTTCTTGCGGTTGCCGAGGCCGTGCACGGTGCGGGCGTCCGGCGGGTCGTCGGGGGCGCCCTCGGGCAGGTGGATGCCGCGCGAGTCGAGGAAGGTGCGGACCCCGTCGGCACGTGGGCGTCCGTCGACGTACTCGTCGTAGTCGGCGACCTCGTCGAACGGCCGTTCCTGCGGGCCCTGGTGGTCGCGCAGGAACGCGTCGAACGTCTCCTTCCAGGCGGCCGCGTGGACGACGGCCGTCTTGGTGACGACTCCGTCGAGGTCGAAGAGACAGGCCAGGATCGTGTCGGGCAGACCGAGCTGAGTCATACCCAGCACTGTTCCCCGTGGGGCGGCGTCCAGTGGGTGGCGAGCACCACATGCGCCGTACCTTCGAAGCTTCGCACCGGGCGCTCACCGGCATGGCTCCTGGTGACAGACTCTGCCGTGTGCCGCTGACCTTCGACGACCTTCTCATCCGCGCCCGCGCCCTCTCCGCGGGCGGACGGCGCGCGATCCTCGGGATCGCGGGCGGCCCGGGCACGGGCAAGACGACGCTGGCCGAGCACGTGGTGCGCGCGCTGAACGCCGACGGCCCGCCCCGGGTGGCGCACGTTCCCATGGACGGGTTCCATCTGGCCGACGTCGAACTGGACCGGCTGGGCCGCCGGGACCGCAAGGGCGCGCCGGACACCTTCGACGCGGCCGGGTACGCGGCGCTGCTGCGGCGGCTGCGCGAGGAGACCGACGAGGTGGTGTACGCGCCCGGGTTCGAGCGGGTGCTGGAACAGCCGATCGCGGGCGCGATCCCGGTGCCGACGACGGCGCGGCTGGTGGTGACCGAGGGCAACTACCTGCTGCTGGAGCAGGGTTCGTGGGCACGGGTGCGGCCGTGCCTGGACGAGGTGTGGTTCTGCGAGATCGACGAGCAGGAGCGGATCCGCCGGCTGGTGGCCCGGCACGAGGAGTTCGGCAAGGACCGCGCGGCGGCCGTGGCCTGGGTGCTGGGGACGGACCAGCGCAATGCCGACCTGATCGCGACGACGCGCGACCGGGCGGACCTGGTCGTGCCGTCCGGCGCGCTGCCCGCGCCGGACGCGGCGCCACACCTCCGGCCGGCGGCCGGGCACGACTGAACGACTGCCCGGCCGCTCGCGCACGGCCCGCGCTCAGACGCTCAGGGTCAGACCGGGCTCGCCGAGGGCATCGCCGGCCGGATCCCCGAGTACGGCGGTGAACGCCTCGGTGCGTACCGTCAGGCCCGGCTCGTCGCCGTGGAAGGCGGGCGCGAAGGGTCCGCCCGGCCCGTACCGTACGGCGAACACATGCAGCCCGTCCGGTGTGCCCGGCGCCGGGTCGGCTTCGAGCGCCGTGGAGCCGACCAGGTGGCGCCAGCCCTCGTCGGGGTTGCCGTAGCCGCGCGGGTCGGCCGCGAGTGCGAACGCCGCCTGCTCCTGGGCGAGTTCGGCGCGGGCGTCGAAGTGGTCGGGGCCCGTGTCCGTGGGATGCGTGAGGCGCAGCCCGCCCGCGGAGGCGACCGCGCCCTCGGCGGTCCGGCGCACCCGGTCGCCGTCGTCGGCGGCGTACGGCAGCCCGGACAGCAGGTAGGGCGCGCCGTCGAGCCGCTCCACGGCGACCGTCACCCACAGGGCGGTGCCGTCGGTGACGTACAACGACCGCACATGGCGCAGCACATGATCGCGGCCCACCACGGGCTTGGTGACCAGCTTCGCGGTGAGCCCGCCGGCGCGTACGTCCCGCACGCGCACCCGGCCCATGGGACGGCACAGCAGGAAACCGTCCGCCACCGGGCCGAACCCGTGCTGCCGGCGTACCGCCGCGGGCAGGTAGTAGGTGCCGTCCGCCTCGACGAGCGAGGGGGTCATGCGGCTGTCGAAGGCTACGGAGACCGCGCCGGAGCGCAGTTGGTGGCGGGCGGGGGCCGCCGACGGGGTGCGGTGCCAGCGGGTGGTGTCCTGGATCTGCCAGACCAGCATGAAGGCGAAGTGGCCGTCGATCCGGCCGTCCCGCTGGACGGCGTGCCGGCCCCAGCGGGTGTCGCCCCGGTAGCGGCCCAGGTCGGCACCGATGCGCGCGCCGAAGTAGCGCAGGCCGAGGACGGACTCGAACCCGGAGTGCTGTTCGCTGTAGCGGGGGCCGCCGTTGTCGAAGCCGCCGTTCGTCAGACGGGCGTCGAGGTAGCGGGCGAGTGTGTCGCCGTCCTCGGCGAACACCTCCTCGCCGCTGACCCGGTGGGCCTGGGCGAGGAAGGACAGGGAGATCGGGCCGTAGTTGTTGTCGTAGGCCCCGCCGTGCTCGGGCGGAAGCAGGGCACCCCGGTCCCGGACCCGGTGGGCGCGGATCTCCTCCGTGTACAGGGCGAGTGCGCGGGAGCGGACCGACTCCCCTTCCCCGTCGGGGAGATGGGGGGCGAGCATCAGGCCGCCGACCACACAGCCGATGGCCTGGTTGCCGGCTTCCTGGGGGTTGAAGAAGGTCACCTCGGTCAGCCGGCGCCAGTAGCCGTGCGCCAACTCCCTCAGTTCGGTGCGCTGTTCGTCGGTCAGGAGGCCGCCGGCCGCGTCGAGGACGTTGACGGCCTGGAGCAGTGCCCACACGGTGCTCGGCCAGTCGCCGATGGGGTGCGCGCCCGCTTCCAGCACATAACGGGCGTACGGGAGACCCGAGTCGGTGATGCGGAGGTTCGGATAGCCGGGGTTGTCCTCGGTGTAGACGCGCTCGCGCAGATGGAAGGCGAGGCTGCGGCGCACCGCTCGGGGCAGCCGGGGGTCCTGGCCGCGCTGCCAGGCGAGGGCCAGCAGGGAGGTGATGCCGAGGGAGGTGTCGCCGACGTCGTCCAGGGCGTCGGGGTGTTCCAGGCAGCCCTCGGGGGTCAGGCGGGCCAGGGCCTGCTCGGTGGCGTCGGCAAGGACGGCGTCGTACGCATCCGGGGTGTCCGGCAGGTCGTGCAGCGGGCCGCGCTGGTGTGGCAGATGCACTCGGGATCAGCCCTTCATTCCGGTGGTCGCCAGGCCTTCCACCAGCCTCTTCCGGAAGACGAGGAAGCAGATGAGCGTCGGCGGGAGGGCCGGCGTCGACATCGCGAACATCGCGCCGTAGGAGGAGCCGCTGGTTGTCCAGGAAGAGGGTCGGGCCCAGCGGGACGGTGTAGCGGGCGTTCTGCTGAAGGTGGACGAGCCGGCTGAGGAAGTCGTCGTAGGTCCAGGTGAAGGTGAAGACCGTGGTGGTGACCGGGGCGGGCCTCATCAGCGGCAGGATGATCTTCCACTAGATCTGGGAGGGATCGGCACCGTCCATCATCGCGGCCTGGTCCGATTCACGTGGGACGGAGCGGATGAACTGCACCATCAGGAAGATGAAGAAGGCGTCCGTCACCGGCCACCCCGGTGAATCCTCGGCGTCGGCCGCCTCGCTTCAGATCCGCGACGACCTGGCTTCTGGCCGCCGTCCGGTTGCGGAAGGAGGGATCTGCGTGGCGACATCCGAATGACGTGGAGCGTGATGCCGACGCAATCCGGCTTCTGCGGTGGCCGGGGAGCGCCTGGGCGCACCAGCTGCCCCGATGACACTTCACACGTCCCTGGTTAGCGGCTGAGCAACTGCACCGCCATTGCGCTCAACAGGGTCGGACCGCCGTTGGCGGCCGTGCGATACCGGGGGATAGTCTCGCACCCGCATTGATCAACAACCGACACTCAACAACGGGGACTCACAGGCATGTCGACGCCTCCACCGCAGTACCAGAATCAGCCCCCGTACGGGCAGCCGCAGCAGCCCTACGGATACCCGCAGCAGCCACAGCCACAGGCCCCGTACGGACACCCCCGGCAACCGCAGCCTCCCCGTGGGCCGCAGCGACCGCAGCCGGGCGGACTGGGGCGGATGCTGAAGTCCGCCGTTGTCGTCATCGCGGTGTTCGGCGCCCTCGGCTACTGGGTCTGGGACTACAACACCGATCCCAACGGCGGCAAGGCGAAGAAGGAGGCCGAGGCGGCGTTGCACAATCCCACCATCGGCGACTGCGTCAAAGTTGAGGACCCTCAGGGCAGTCCAGTTCCGACGGTCGTCGACTGCGACTCTCCCGAAGCCGAGTACAAGATGGGCGACCTGGTGGTCGCGGGCCGGCAATGCGGGGCCGAGTACGACTACGGCATCAAGGTCACCCGCCGGGGCCGCGGCTCCACGATGTGCTTCACCAAGCTCTGACCTCTGATCCCGTTCGGGCCGCCGTTCGCAAGGGCGGGCGGCGGCCGTGCGAGCGCCTCGGGCCGATCGGTCTCCCTCCCCCGGTACGTCTGGAGCGCCTCACCCGGGCGGCTCGACACCGAGCGGCCGCCGGCCGTGGGCAGCACGCTGCCGGTGCTCGGCATGCCCCGGCTGCGCGGACGGTTCGACCGCGTCGAGGTGAACTCCGACGCGCTGCGGGCCGTACCCGTGTACACGGCGGAAGGTCTGTCGGTACGACTCGTGAAGCGGTGACGCCCCGGTGGCGGGAGCGGTGCGACAGTAGGGCCATGATCCGGCCCCGGCTCGCTCCCGCCCCCGCACGTCCGGTGCCACCGCGGGGCGGATGATGGCGCACGAACAGCACACGGCCCAGGCGGGCCGGGCGGTCCTGGCACCCGAGGCCCCGGGCGCAGACGGTCCCCCGCCCGCTCCGGCCCGGGCCCGTCCGTACGCGTGGCTGCGCCGCCGGCGGCGCTGGCCGGTGCCGCTCCTGGTGGCGCTGCTGCTGGCCCAGATGGCCGCCGCCATGGTCACCACGGCCGTGCAGCAGACGCCCACCATCGACGAACCCGTGTACGTGGCCACGGCCACCGACTACCTGCAAGAGCACCGGCTGCGGTACAACCCCGAGCATCCGCCGCTCGGCAAGCTGCTGATCGCGGCCGGGGTGGCGGTGGCCGACCCGCACTACGACCCGTCGTACACCGGCACCCAGGGCGAGGTGGGCCGGCATCTGCTGTACGAGTCGGGCAACGACCCGGGGCGGCTGATGCTGTGGGCGCGGCTGCCGGTGATCGCGCTGACCCTGCTGTTCGGGCTGGTCGTGTTCGCGTTCGCGCGGGAGGTGGTGGGTGGGTCGGGCGGTCTGGTGGCGCTCGCGCTGTACGCCTTCTCCCCGGACGTGATCGCGCACGGCTCGCTGGCCACGCTGGACGTGCTGGCGGCCGGGTTCGTTCTGACGTCCGCCTGGCTGGTGTGGCGGGCGCGGCGGCGGCCTCGGCGGTATCTGCCCCTGGCGGCCGCGGCCCTCGGGGCCGCCGTGGCGACGAAGATGAGCGCGCTGCCTGCGGTGCCGGTGGTGATGCTCCTCGCGGTGGTGTCGGTGTGGCATGCCCGGCACGAGGCCGAGCGGCGTCGGAAGGTGCTGCTGGGGCTGGCGGGGGCGGCGGTCGTGGCGCTGGTGGCGGTCGGCGTCGTGTGGGCCGTGTATCTCGCGGTCGACCCTCGGCTGCGGTTCACGCCGGCCGACCCGGTGCCGGCCGTGCACGGGCTGCGTGGGCGGGTGACGGACCTGCTGCCGCTGCCCGACGCGTACCGGGCCGGGATGCGGGTGCAGTTCGGGCTGGAGAACTACCCCTGGCAGGGCTATCTGTTCGGGCATCTGTACACGGGTTCGCTGTGGTACTACCTGCCGGCCGCCCTGCTGGTGAAGACGCCGCTCGGGCTGCTGGCGCTGGGCGCGGCCGGCGCGGTGGCCGTGGTGGCGGCACGGCGGCTGCGGCCCGCGGCACCGTATCTGCTGCTGCCGCCCGCGGTGCTGCTGGCGACGGCCATGACGGGCTCGCGGGACTTCGGGACGCGGTACGCGCTGTTCGTGCCGATGTTCCTCGCGGTGGCGGCGGCCGGTGTGCTCACGTGGCGGTGGCGGTGGCCGGGGTGGTTGCCGGGGTTGCCGGTGGGGCTGGTGGTGCTGTTCGTGGCGGTGAGTTCGCTGTGGACGTTCCCGTACTACCTGCCGTACGCCAACGAGGCGTTCGGCGGGCCGGCGAACACGCATCGGCTGCTGCACGACTCCAACGTGGACTGGGGTCAGGATCTGGGCCGGCTCGCCGACCGTCTGCGGCAGCGGTATGCGGGCGAGCGGGTGTGGCTGGTCTACAAGGGCAGCGGCGTGCCGTCGTCCTACGGCATCAGTGCGTCCGATCCGCGCAAGGTGCCGATGGACAGCGTGCACGGCCTGCTGGTGGTGTCGGACTCCGCGGCCGCCAAGGCACGCGGTGGACTGGCCGAGTTGATCGATTCCAGCCGCCCGATCGATCAGGTCGGTCATTCGATCACCCTGTACCGGCGGTGAGCCTGCCGGCCCGTCACAGCCCCTGGTCACCACGGCCGGTGAGCTATGTTGAGTGGTCGTGGGAGACAAAGGAACCGGGCCGGTGCCCTCGCCGCAGCAGGCACGTGCCCAGGCATCAGCGATCACCTCGGGCAAGACCGTGCCGGAGGCCGGTGCCGCACCGACCTCCCAGCTCAGAGAGCTCTTCGACGGCCCCCGGCTGTCCCCGGGGCAGCGCCGCGTCGCCCAGTACCTGATCGAGCACATCACCGAGGCGGCGTTCCTGTCGATCACCGAGCTGGCGGACCGCGTCGGCGTCAGCCAGCCCTCCGTCACCCGCTTCGCCGCCGCGGTCGGCTTCAGCGGCTACCCGGCGCTGCGTGAGAAGCTCCAGTCGATCGCGCTGAGCACGCTCGCCGGCGGCCCCGGCGAGGAGGACCGCGCCAACGAACTCCAGGCGGCCGTGGACGCCGAGATCCAGAACCTGGAGAACCTGCGCCGCGACTTCGCCGACCCCGATCGGGTGATCAGCGTGGGCCGCGCACTGTCCCGCTCCACTCCGCTGACCGTGCTGGGCCTGCGCATCTCCGTGTCGTTGGCCGAGTACTTCGGCTATGCCGCCCGACGTATCCATCCCGATGTGCGGCTCGTGACGCGCGGCGGCAGCGTGGCCTACGACGCGCTGCTGCAGTCGCGCGAGGCCGGCGGCACCTGGGTGCTGGCGTTCGCCATGCCCCGGCACGCACAGGAGACGCTCACCGCGCTGCGGGTCGCGCGCGAGGCGGGCCTGAAGGTCGCCCTGATCACCGACCTGGCGCTCGGCCGGCTGGCCGACGAGGCCGACGTCATCTTCGCCACCGGCACCGGCTCCCGCCTGGTCTTCGACTCCTATGCCGCGCCCGGGGTGCTGGCCGCCGCCCTGCTGCAGGCCATGACCGACGCCGATGCGGAGCGCACCCAGGGCCGCCTGGAGAAGTACGAACAGGTGGCGGACCAGCACCACTTCTTCCTCAAGGACTGATCCTTCCGCCTGCTCAAGGCCTCTCCGCAGATCCTCCTGCCGTTCGGCTCGCGCACAGGGATCTTTCGGCGTACGAGGACCATTCACCGCATTTTCCGCATGAATGTTTTCATACGTCTTGCAAAGCAGACGGCATATATAAATACTGCTCACGGATCGCGCCCGGCCCACTCCGGGCACGGTCCGCACCTGCGGACTCACCGCTCGCAATGCCGCCCCGAGAAAGCCGACGGACCGCCCATGCGCACGCAAGCACCCCCGCCGCGCCGGTCCCCCGCGTCCGGGGCCCCCGCACGGACACCCTCAGCCGCCGTCCCCTACCCACGTCGGCGACGGGGGTGTTCGGTGGCGCACCGCTTCGGCGATGCGCCCGTGGCGGCCCCGGTCATCCCCTAGACCGGGGCCGCCCCAACCGTCGGACCACCCTCACGACGCCGCACACCGGAAGCGATTGATCATGCCCTTGACCACCACGCGCCTCAGCCCCGACTGGCCCTGCCAGGTCAAGATGCCGGGCAGCTACGACTGGGAACGCTCGGCGGCCAAGTGGCTGCGCGAGCTGGTACCGGCACGCTACGCCAGTTACCCGGCGCTGATCCGGCACCCCGTCCTGCTCGCCCGGCACGCACAGATCCAGGTCCAGCAGGAGATCCGGGTGGCACGGACGGCGCTGCAGACCGCCCGGGCCGAGCTGCCCGTGCTCGGCCTGCCCGAGTCGGTCATCGAGCACACGATCAAGCTGTACGCGGCCGAGGTGCTGCAGCTGCAGCACATCGCGCGCAGTGTCCGCGCGGTCAGCGAGGCGCTGGCCGGACGCGGCACCGGCCGCTGACGGACGGACCCCGCCGCGCCGTCCCGGGCCGTCCGCGTCCCGTGTCCGGACCCGCCCCACGTGCGCGGACAACCGCACGTGGCAAACGGGTGATCGGACCCCCTGGGTGTGCCATGCTCATCGCGTGACGAGCGAGCCCGCGCCTCCCGTGGACCCCGGCACCGGTGCCGATCTTGTGGCGCTGGCCAAAGTCGTGGCCCGGCAGCGCGCCGAGCTGGAGCGACTCCGGGACCTGACCGCGACCTCGGCCGTGCTGGAGCGGGCCAAGGGCGCGCTGATGGCGACGACCGGCTGCGCCCCCGATGCCGCGCAGGACGAGCTGCTGCACCGCGCGAAGACCGGCCACCGCACGCTCTTGGAAGAGTGCTGGCTGACTCTGGGCGGCCTGATTCCGTCGAAGCGGGACCCCGAGGCCGCGGGTGCCGGACAACCCTCCGAGACCGCTTCCCGGCCGCCCGTGTCCGCCGGCACCGGCGATCTCGCTGACGTACTGGGCCAGATCGGCCGGGACATGGTCCGGGTCGGCTCCCCGCAGGAGCTGTCCGGATGCCTGCTCAAACACCTGGCGCCCGAGGTGGGCGCGGACGCCGTGCTGCTGTACGAGCGGCTGCCCGAGGGCGGGCTCGGCCTGATCGGGCACGCCGGAGTCGGCCCGACCCTCGCCGCGCAGTGGCACCAGGTTCCGCCGGTGAGCGGGGTCGCCCCGCTCGACGCCCTCGCGACCGGCGAGCCGCGCTGGCTGGAGAACCTCACCGCCGGCGGGCAGCGCTACCCGCTGATCGGCAACCAGCCCGAGCGGTGGCCGTCGCGAGCCTGGCTGCCCATGCCCGGCGGGGAACAGGCCGGTGTCGCCCTCGGCGTGCTGCGCCGGCAGAACCTGCCCTTCTCCCCGCGCGACCGGGAACTGCTGAAGGCCGTGGCCCGGCTCTGCGCGGGCCGGCTGCGTGCGTTCGACGCCCCGCAGGAACGCCTCGAGGAGGGCGTGGCCCAGGCTGTGCAGGCCGTACTGGACGCCCTGCCGGGAGCGGTGATTCTGCTGACCCCGCTGCGTGCCGCCTCCGGCGAGGTGGAGGACTACCGCATCGACGCCGCCGCCCCCGACGCGGTCGACGTCTTCGGCCGGACCGGACGGCACATGGTCGGCAGGCGCATCCTGGAGAGCTATCCGTCCGTCGCGGGCGAGCCGCTGTGGCACGGCTACCTGCACACGCTCACCACCGGTGTGCCGTTCGAGAGCGCACCGTTCGCCTACCAGGACGTCGCGGACGGGGTGCCCGTGACCGCCACCTACTCGGTGCGGGCCGCGTCGCTGGGCGACGGGCTGCTGGTGACCTGGCTGCGGCACGACCCCGCGGAACTACGGGAGCAGCGTCTGGCCGACGTCCAGCGCCTCGGCAACCTCGGCTGGGCCAGCTGGAACCTGGTCACCCAGGAGATCACCTGGTCCGCGCAGGTCTACGACATCCTCAGCCGCGCTCCGGCGCGCGGACCGGTCCGGCTGGAGCATCTGCCGGACCTGGTGCTGCCGCAGGACTCGGGCGCCCTGGCCCACGCGATCGCCGAACTCGGCCGGCACGCGCGGCCGTTCGACGTGCCGTTCCGCATCCAGGCACCCGAGGGCGTACGGCATCTGAGGATCGTCGCGGAGGCCGTGACGGAACCGGACGGTACGCCGGTCGACGTGCACGGCTTCGTGCAGGACCTCACCGCGCAGCGCAGTGCCGAACTCGCGCTGGTGGAGAGCGAGCGCGCGATGCTGCTGCAGCGCGGGATCCTGCAGGCCGAACGGGCCCTGGCCGCCCGGCTGCAGCACGCGCTGCTGCCGCTGCCCAGCGAGCCGGTGCGGCTGGCCGGGCTGCGGATCGAAGTCGCCTATCTGCCCTCCCAGTCGGGCATCCATGTCGGCGGCGACTGGTTCAGCGCCATCGAACTGCCCGACGAGGCGGCGCTGTTCGTGGTGGGCGACGTCGCGGGCCACGGCCTCGGCGCCGTGGCGACGATGGCCCAGCTCCGGTTCACCGCGAAAGGCATGGTCAGTACCGGCTCCTCGCTGACCGGGGCCCTGGCACGGCTCAACCGGCTCCTGCTGCACTCCCGGGACGGCCAGACCACGGCCACCATGGTCCTGGCCCGCTACGAACCCGCGGCCCAGGTCCTGGCGTGGGCCCAGGCCGGCCATCCGCCGCCGTTGCTGGTGCGCCGCGGCGAGGTGCGCTACCTCGACCGCCCCGACGGGGTGCTGCTCGGCGCGAGCGCGAACCCGGTCTTCGAGTCGGCCGAGATCCGCCTGGAGGCCGGGGACCGCCTGCTGCTGTACACCGACGGCCTGGTGGAGCGCCCCGGCGAGAGCATAGACACGGGCTTCGCCCGCCTGGCCGACGCGGTTCGCACCCACGGCTGCGAGCGGGCCGGCTCCCTGGAGGCGCTGCTCGCCACGATGCTGGCGGACGAGCGGCGGGACGACGTGTGCGTGCTGGACATCCGGATGCCGGCGACGGACGAGTAGCCGCACACGGCCCGCCGGCGCCCGCCCGGGGCGTCGGCCGGTCGCCGTCAGTCGTCGTCACGATGCCGCCAGTACCAGCACACGCCGACGGCCAGGGCCAGCAGGAAGACGGCGGGCACGAGCAGGCCCGGGATGCGGGAGCCGGTCATCGGCGTGACTTTCGGTAGTGGTGCGAGGTGCGCCCCGCGGCGGGCCGCGGGTGACTGCCCATGGTGACGCCCGACGGCCCGCCGTCCACACGGCTTTCCCGAGACCTTGCCCGGTGTTCGAGCCCGGTCACGGCCTGTGCGAGCCCACCGGACCGGCCGCACACTCACGGAGTGTGACTGCACCGGTGTCGGCACCCGGATCACCCCGCGGCACGCCGGCGCCCGGCGAGGGAGCGCCGGGAGGAGAGTCAGCGGGTGCCCCGGGTCGGGGACGGAGGCACCATGTACCTGTGGGTGTCCTGGGCGTGACGATGCCGAATGGGACGGTACGACACCATGGATCCTGACACGCCGTTCGAGCCGAGGGAGGACGCGTTCGCCGTCGTGGACGGACACGGCACGGTGGTCAGCTGGAGCCCCGGAGCGGAGCGGCTGCTGGGGTACACGGCGGCGCAGGTGCGGGGGCTGCCTTGGTCGAGTCTGGTGCTCTCGCGGGACGACACCCGCCGGATCGAGGGCCTTCGCCGTCCCGAGCGGTCCGCCTGCCTCGGTCCCGCCACGCTGCGGCACCGCGACGGCCACCCGGTGGGAGCGGTTCTGTGGGCGCACCCTTTCGCACGCGACGAAGCGGAGCAGTGGCTCCTGCAGGCGGAGGACACGGAGGCGGTCCAGCGGCGCGAGCTGCGGCAGGCGCTGCTGAGAGGTCTGTTCACCGAGTCGCCGTTCATCATCGACGTCTTCGACTCACGTCTGAGGTTCCTGGCCCAGAACGACTCGGTCAACCGCGCCCCCGGATTCGCCGAGAGCGTCGTCGGCCACACCATGCGGGAGGTGGCCCCGGCCGGGCTGCTCGACATGACGGCCCTGGAAGAACGTCAGCGGCATGTCCTGGCCGGCGGCAAGGCGCTGATCGGCACCGAGGTGCACGGACGTGATCCCCGGGAACCGGACCGGGACGCGGTGTGGTCGGAGACCATCCTGCCGCTGCGCAACAGTTCCGGAGCGGTGATCGGGCTGGCGCACATGGTGTTCGACGTGACGGAGCAGGCCCGGGCACGCGAACGGCTGACGCTGGTGAACGCGGTCGGCGCCCGGATCGGCAGCACGCTGGACGTCCTGCACACCGCGCAGGAACTCACGGACGTCGCCGTGCCGAGGTTCGCCGACCTCGCCTACGTCGATCTGGTCGAATCCGTCCTCGGTGGCGAGTCACCGGTGAGCGGACCGGTCCGGACGGACGACCCGCTGCGGCGGGCCGCGCAGACGATGCTGCCCGGGGAGCCGGCCACCGTGCTGGTCGGCACGGGCGAGATCGATCCGTCCACCACGGGGTCCGGCTCGCCCGCCGCCCGTGCACTCGCCCTGGGCAGGCCCCTGTTGCTGGCGGGACAGGAGCTCGACGCCGCGCTTGCCACGTGGGGCGTGCGCGAGGCCGCGGAACTCCGGCAGCGCGCGGTCCACTCGTGTCTGGTGGTGCCGATGCGTGCGCGAGGTGCCGTCCTGGGTGTCGTGATGTTCGCGCGCTTCGCCCGGGCGCACGCCTTCGAGGCCGATGACGTCCTGCTGGCCGAGGAGTTCGTGACCCGCGCGGGCGTCTGCATCGACAACGCGAGCCGGTACACCCTCGAACGCAGCACGGCGATGGCGCTGCAACGCAGTCTGCTGCCGCAACGCCTGCCGGCTCTCAGCGGTCTGGAGACCGCGTCGCGCTACCTGCCGGCGGCCGGGCAGGTGGTGCTGGGCGGCGCCTGGTTCGATGTGATCCCTCTGTCGGGCGCGCGGGTCGCCCTGGTGGTCGGGGACGCCGGGGGACGTGGACTGCACTCCGCGGTGACCATGGCCCGGCTGCGCACGGTGGTCCGCACCCTGGCGGAGCTGGATTTCTCGCCCGAGGAGCTGCTCGCTCATCTGGACGACCAGGTCACGCGGCTCCGGGACGAGCAGTGCGGCGGCGCGGGCGGTCCCGCGCCGTCACCGACCTGTCTGTACGCGGTCTTCGACCCGATCTCCGGGACCTGTGCCCTGGCGAGCGCGGGCCACCCTCTGCCCACGCTGCTGACCGCGGGCGGACGTGTCGGATCCGTGGACATCCCCGTGGGCGTACCGCTGGGCACGGGCGGGATCGCCTTCGAGTGCGGCGAGGTGACGCTCGCCGAGGGCGACACCCTGGTGCTCTGCACCACGGGTCTGTCCAGGCCATGGGGCGACGACGGGGGGATCCGGGCACGGCTTCGCACGGAACGGCCGTCCCGGCGCTCCGGCGCGGACTCTCCAACGCCCCAGGAGCGGGCCGGACTCGGGAGCCTCTGCGACGAGGTGCTGAGCAGGCTTCTGCCGGATCACCTCCAGGACGACGCGGCACTGCTGCTGGCACGGGTACGGGCCCTGGCGCCCGAGCGCCATGCCACCCGGGAGGTGGAGGCCGCCGCCGAGGCCGTCGGGCAGGCCCGCGCCTGGGCGGTGCAGAAGCTGGACACCTGGGGCCTGGAGGAACTGGCCTTCACCACGGAACTGCTGGTGAGCGAGCTGGTCACCAATGCGATGCGCTACGGAACCCCTCCCGTGGGGCTGCGGCTGATCCGCGACCACAGCCTGATCTGCGAGGTCTCCGACGGCAGCAGCACGTCCCCGCACGTCCGGCGGGCCCTGGACACCGACGAAGGGGGACGTGGGCTGTTCATGGTGGCGACGCTCGCCCGGCTCTGGGGAACCCGCTACCACACACGGGGCAAGACGATCTGGGCCGAGCAGCCGCTCCCGTCCGGCACGGACACGGACGAGGCACCGTGCGCCCCGTCGCCCGCGCCGGGCTGACGGCCGCACGGCTGCGATGGGCCCCGGCCCGATGGGCAGGGCGCGTCTCGGTTGCGCACCCCTCCCGCCGGCGAGTCGGCCCGTGCGCGTCTGGACACGGGCCGTCCGGTCAGCCGGGGCCGTCGGGGCTCGTCCGGGACTCCAGCGCGCGACGGGTGTCGTCGCCGTAGACGCCGGTCTCGTCGCCGCTGATGCCGTACCAGAGCTGGAAGCGGGCCACGGCCGCGGTGAGGACGGCGTCGTAGGTGCCGTCGGCCGAGCCGTCGCGGTAAATGTCGGGGATGCTCAGCAGGCGCTGCTGCAGGGCGGTGACGTCGGGTCCGGTGTCGCCCTGACGGAGGGTTCCGGCGCCGTCGGGGTCGGTGGACGGCGTGGCGACGGGAGCGGCCGGGGCGGTGGTGGCCGGTGCCTTGGTGGCCGGTGCCTTGGTGGCGGGGTGGGAAGACTGGTGGGTCGCGGCGCCGGCCTCCTGGCGGGCGGGGAGCAGGAGGGCACAGCCGAAGCCGACGAGTGCGGCCGCGCCGACGGCAACGCAGATGGCGGCGCGACGGAGTCCGGGGCCCAACCCGAGGGCTCCCGCGGTGCCGATGTGGCCGGTGCCGTTCGGAGGGGCCTGCGGCGTGGCCGGGAACGGCGGCAACTCCTGGGTCTCGTCCTCGGCGGCGAAGGGTGTCCGGGCCATGGTGGCGCCCGGTCGGGGTGGGGTGCCGAAGGACTCGTGCGTCTCCGGCTCGGGGTGCATCTCGCGCATCAGCTCCGCGAGGGCGTCGAAGCGGCGCAGCCGCAGGACGCGGACGGGTTCGAGAACCGGTCCGGGGTGCGGCTGTTCAGGGTCGGGCGGTGTCGGCACCCTGCTCTCCTTCCGTCCCGTGTGTACGGGATCCGCGGTCCCCGTGCTGAGATACGGCGCGTACACCGGACCCGTTCAGCCCCACCCCCGCCAGCAAACGATCGAAATGTTCAACTCGGTAAGATGTATTGAGCGTTTGAGCGAGTGCGTGCTAGAAACCGCCGTCATGACGACTCCTTGGTCTCGCCGTGGTTTCCTGACCGCCTCCGCAGGCACCGCTGTCGCCCTGGGGCTCGGCACCCGGGCATTCGCGGCGTCGGACGAGTTCGCGACGCTGCGTGCCAAGTGGCGCGGCCTGATCCTCGGCGAGGGCTTCGACCCGGCCGCCGAACCGTTCAAGTCCCGGCTCGCCGACCTCGGCGCCACGGCGAGCGGGCTGCTGGCCACGATGGCCCCGGCGACCGGTTCGCTCTGGCCAGACCTGGTGTACACCGACCCGGACCCGGACACGGACCAGGAGTCGTACGGCTACTCGGGCAACATGAACACCAGTTACACCCGCCTGAACACGCTCGCGCAGGCATACTGCCTGCCGGGCACCGGACTGACCGGCGACTCCGGACTGCGGAACGCGGTCCTCACCGGCCTCGACCACCTCCACGACGACGTCTACAACGCCCTCCGGACCCGGTACGGCAACTGGTACAGCTGGCAGATCGGCGCCCCGCAGGCGCTGCTCGACGTGTGCGTGCTGATGTACGAGGCCCTGCCGGCGGACCGGCTCGCCGACTACCTGGCCGCGGTGGACCACTTCGTGCCCGATTCGGCGGTGGCGAGCTACGGCGGGACCAGCACCGGAGCCAACCGGGTCGACCTGTGCCGGGTGCTGGCGCTGCGTGGCGTGGTCGGCGCGAGCGCGGCAAAGGTGGCCCTGGCCAGGGACGCCCTCTCCCCGGTCTTCCCGTACGTCACCTCGGGCGACGGTCTGTATGCGGACGGGGCGTTCGTCCAGCACACCACGGTGCCCTACACGGGGTCGTACGGCTCGGTCATGCTCGGCGGTCTGGGCCTGCTGTTCGCCCTGCTGGCGGGATCGACCTGGGCGGTGACGGACGCGAACCGGCAGATCGTCTTCGACGCGGTGGAGCACGCGTGGGCGCCGTTCCTCTACAACGGCCTGGTGATGGACGGTGTTTCGGGGCGGGCGATCAGCCGTGGGCTGTCGGCGGCGGACCCGAAGCAGATCCAGCAGGACGACCACCTGCGCGGTCATCCGATCCTCGCCTCGATCGTCCTGCTCGGGCAGGGCGCGAGCGCGGCGGAGCGCGCGCGCTGGCGCGGCCTGGTGAAGGGCTGGATGCAACGCGACTACTACAGCCCGCCGTTGAACGACCCGGTGCTCGGCCTGCCGCACCTGGCCCGGCTGAAGGGCGTTCAGGACGACACATCGGTGACGGCGGTCGCGGAGCCGACCGGGCACCGCCTGTTCCCGTCCATGGCGCGAGCCACGCACCGCAGGCCGGGCTGGGCGGCCGCGCTGAGCATGGCCGATCGCCGGATCACCTACTACGAGACCGGCAACGGCGAGAACCTGCACGGCTGGCACACCGGTTCGGGGATGCTGTACTGGTGGGGCGACAGCTTCGCCAACGGGCAGTACAGCGACGCCTTCTGGCCCACCGTCGACCCCTGTCGGCTGCCCGGTACGACCGTGTCCCGCAAGGTTCTGGCGGACGCGGCCGGCGGGGACTGGGGCGCCTCGCTGCCGGACGTGAACTGGGTGGGCGGTGCAACGGACGGGGAGCGGGCCGCCGTCGGGCAGTACCTGAAGGGATTGCAGTCCACGCTGCTGGCCAAGCAGTCGTGGTTCTTCCTGGACGACACGGTCGTCTGCCTGGGCGCGGGCATCAAGTGCGCCGACGGCACGACGGTGGAGACGACGGTCGAGAACCGCAATCTCGGCCCCGGCGGTGGCGCCCCGTTCACAGTGGACGGCACGGTCAAGCCCGCGACCTGTCCGTGGTCCGAGACGCTCACGGGCGCGAAGTGGACGCACGTCGGCGGGCACGGCGGCTGTGTCTTCCCGGGCGGGGCGACCGTGCGGGCGCTGCGCGAGGCCCGCGACGGCAGCTGGAGCACGATCAACAAGGGCGGCTCGACGACCGTCCTGAACCGCAAGTACCTGACCCTGTACGTCGACCACGGCACCGACCCGGCGAACGCGTCGTACGCCTACCTCCTGCTGCCGGGTGCGACCGCCGCCGGCACCCAGGCGCGGGCCGCCGACACCGGCTGGCTGACCGTCCTCGCCAACACGGACAGTCAGCAGGGCGTGGCGGTGCCCTCGCTCGGCTTCACCGGCGTGAACTTCTGGTTCGGCGGAACGGTCGGAACGCTCACCGCGAGCGATCCGTGCTGCGTGATGATCACCGAGAGGGCCGACGGCACGGCCGTGATCGCGGTGAGCGATCCGATGCGCATGCGGACGAGTCTGACCCTGACCTGGCGGCGGCCGGTCACTGCGGTGACGTCCGCGCCGGCCACGGTCACCTCGGCGGCCACCGGCTCCTCGCTCACGCTGGCCTTCGGGGATCTGACCTCGGCGGCGGGCGCGACGCAGCGGATCACCGTCAGGCTGGGATGAGCGCCTCCTGTGCCTCCTGCGCCCCTCGCGCCTCGTGGACGAACCGGCTCAGGGACGCCGTCAGCGCGGTGACGAAGGCGTCCCGGGCCTCCTCCGGGAGGGCGTCCAGGGACAGGTAGGGGTTGAGGTCCTCCAGCTCGACCAGCAGCAGCTCGCCGTCCGGGGCGCGGCAGGCGTCGACGCGCTGGATGCCGTGGCCGAGGCCGTTCCAGTCGATGAAGCGGCGGGCGAACTCCAGGTCGGCGGCGGTGGCGGCGTACGGCTTCAGCTCCCAGCGGCGCTCCGGGTCGGGGGCGTGGAGGGCGTACTGGAAGTCGTCGTCGACGAAGTAGAAGGACACCTCGTAGGCGAACTCGACGCACGGCTGGACGAGGACGGTGCCGTCGGCGAGTCCGGCGAGTCGGCCGGCCGGCAGGACCCGCAGGCCGAGGGAGTCGGCGCCGAGCTTGGGTTTGACCACGTAGCGCTCGGCCGCCGGCAGCCGGTGCAGGTCCTCGGCGCGGTCGACGGTCGGTATGACCGGGAAGCCGGCGGCGCTCAGGTCGAGCAGGTACTGCTTTCCGGCCATGTCGGCCTTGCCGGTGAGCGGGTTGTACACCGGGATCCCGCTGCTGAGCGCACGCGCGCGGAAGGCCTCGTACTCCGTCGGGTAGCCGAGGACGGGCCCGCTGTTGCGGACGACGACGGCGTCGTAGCCGTCCATCAGGGCGGCCGCGTCCCGCGGATGGCACAGGGCGAGGTCGAAGTGCTCGCGCAGCCGGGAGGTGAGGAGGATGTCCTCGTCGCAGTAGCGGCGCCCGCGGGCCGGGTACGCCAGGTCGGTGACGTAGAGGACGCGGGGGCGGGCGGCGGGCATGGGGGGCTCCTCGGGCTGCTGCGGCCGGGTCGGCACGGGGTGGCAGAAAGGTTACGTCGGGGTGCCGCGCCTCCCGTCGCCGCCCCGGTTCTCCGGCGGTCACCGGGCGGTCGGCAGACATGCCGACGACGTCCTGGCCCGGTCACCCCGCTCCGTGGGCGGCAGGTCTCACAGCCCCGCCGCCCACAGCTCCCTCTTGGCGACGCCCGCCAGGCCTCGGCGCACCGTGCGCCGGGGTGCCGCCTCGATCGGCGTGTACGACGGTACGGCGAGCACCCGGCAGCCGGCTGCCTCGGCGGCGGCGACACCGGTGGGCGAGTCCTCAACGGCCGGGCAGGCGGCGGGGTCCACGGCGAGGGCGCGGGCTGCGGCCAGGTAGGGGTCGGGTGCGGGCTTGGTCCGGGCGGTCTCGCCCGCCGCGATCGTGGTGCGGAACGTGTCGGCGCCTTCGGTGGCGAGTACTTTCCGTACGGCGTCCACGACCGGCCGGGGGGACGCCGAGACGAGGGCTGCCGGCAGGTCCGACTCCTGGAGCAGGCGGAGGAGTTCCAGCGCGCCGGGCAGGGGCGTGGCTTCCCGCTGGACGGCCGTGAGGAAACGGGCCGCCAGGTCGGCGGCGAGGGTGGCCGGGTCGGTGCCGGTGAGGGTGTGCAGGTGGGCCGCGGTGTCGGCGGTCGACCGGCCCAGCGCGTCGAACAGGTCGTCCGGGGCGATGCCGGGTGTCGTCTCGCGGACCGTGCGCAGCCACAGCGACTCGGTGTCGACGAGCGTGCCGTCCATGTCGAGCAGTACGGCGTCCGGCCTGGCCGCGAAGGGGCGGCCGTCGAGGGTCCAGTGGCGGTCCGGGTGCCGGCCGAGCGCGGCGAAGACCTGCGCGGCGACATCGGGGTGCCGCACGCGCGCCGGTGCTCCGCCGATGCCGGGACCGGCGGCGGCCAGCCAGGCGGTGCGCTCGGCGCCGGACCGGCCGCCGTGTCCGCCCGCGTCGACATGGCCGTGATCGGTGACGACCAGGTACGTCCACTCCTCGTCGGCGTACGTGCGCCGGGAGCGGACGGCGGCGAGCAGCCGGCCCAGGCGGGCGTCGGCGCGGCGGACCGATGTCTCGTACGCCTCCCCGCAGCCCAGGACGTGCGCGGTCTCGTCGGGCGCGCCGAGGTAGACGAAGGAGGCCTCGGCGTCGTCCTCGGCCAGGACGCGGGCGGCGGCCTCGGTGATCCGCTCGTCGCACTCCTCCCATGCCTCGGGGGTGTCGGCGCGCGGGGCGATGTGGACCGTGCCGGACGGTGCCCGGAAGAGGGGGCCGCCGTCACGCGGCTGCATCAGGGGGCGCCAGCCTGCGGCGACGAAGGTGCGGCGGCCGTCGTGGTGGTCGAGGCGGGTGGCGAAGTCCGGGAAGACGTCGAGGCGGTGCCCGGATAAGTCGTTGCTCCACACGCCGTGCTTGGCGACGTCCACGCCGGTGACGATCGTCGCCCAGCAGGGGCCGGACATGGTGGGTGTGTCGTCGTCCACCTCGACCGGGGTGAGGAAGCCGTCGGCCGCCAGGGTGTCCAGGTGCGGGGTGGGCAGGCGCCGCAGGGAGTCCAGGCGTACGCCGTCGATACCGACGACGAGGACGCGGCGGGCGGCGTGGGACATGGCACTCCTTGCTTGGTCAGGCGGACCGGGTCATCTCGTCCGGCCCCACTCCGCAGGCGAACGGCAGGCCCTGCGCGTAACGTGCCACTTCGTCGGTGGCCCAGTCGGTCATGCGGCCGAGCTCATTGCCGAGGGAACCGGCGATGTGCGGGGTCAGCAGCACGTTCGGCAGGGTGTACAGGGGTGAGTCGGCGGACGGTACGTCCGGTTCGGTGACGTCGAGGACCGCGTGCAGGCGGCCGGTGACGAGGTGGCGGGTGAGGGCTTCGGTGTCGACGAGGGAGCCGCGCGCCGTGTTGATGAGGGTGGCGCCGTCCCGCAGCAGCGCGAGGCGGCGGGCGCCGAACATGTGGCGGGTCTCGGGGAGTTGTGGCGCGTGGATGGTGACCACGTCGCTGCGCCCGGCGAGTTCGTCGAGGCCGGCGGGTTCCGCGCCGAGGGCTCGCGCCGCGGCGGGGTCGAGGTAGGGGTCGTGCAGGAGGACGTGCAGGTCGAGCGGGCGGAGCAGCTCGATGACCCGGCGGCCTATGTGTGAGGCGCCGACGACGCCGACGGTGCGGCGGTAGTTGCCGTAGCCGCTGAAGTACGGGAGCAGGCCGGGCCGGCTGCGGGTGCGGGCGTAGCCGTGGGCGATGTCCAGGACCCGTTTGTTCGCGAACAGGATGGCGGCGAGGGTGAATTCGGCGACCGGGAGGGCGTTGGCGGCGGCGGCCGAGGACACGGCGATGCCGCGCTTCCAGACGGCGTCGGTGACGTGGTGCTTGACGGAGCCTGCCGCGTGGACGACGGCGCGCAGCCGGGGCATGCGGCGCAGCGCGTCGTCCGTGAGCTCGGGTGCGCCCCAGTGGGTGAAGAGGACCTCGGCGTGGGCGAGGCGGCGGGCGTCGGCGGGGGTGACGTCGGTGAGGGTGGTGACCGCGGTGGTGGTGTCGACGCGGGCGACGGAGCGGAGCCGGTCGAGGGCGCCGTCGGCCAGCAGCGCACGGTGGATGTCGGTGCCCATGGCAAGAACGGTGGACGGGCGGGATGCGGGCACGGTCATCCTCACTTCACCGCACCGGCGGTCAGGCCGGAGCGCCAGAAGCGCTGCAGACAGACGAAGGCGGCGATCAGCGGGAGCACGGCGACCAGGGAGCCGGTGATCACGAGCGAGTAGAACTCGGGCTGTTGCTGGGTGAGGCTGTTCCACATGAACAGGCCCAGGTTGACCGGGTAGAGGTGGTCGTCGTTGAGCATGACGAGCGCGCCGAAGAAGTTGTTCCAGCTGGCCGTGAAGGAGAACAGGAAGATCGTCATGAAGCCGGGGCCGAGCATGGGGAGCGCGATGCGGGCGAACGTGCGCAGTTCGCCCGCGCCGTCGACGCGGGCGGCCTCCAGGACCTCGCCGGGTACGTAGCCCTCGGAGAAGACCCGGGCCAGGTAGACGCCGAAGGGGTTGACCAGGGCGGGCAGCAGCAGCGCCCAGTAGGTGTCGACGATGCCGGCCTTGGTGGCGAGCAGGTACATGGGCAGCTGGATGACGGTGCTGGGGACGAGGACGCCGCCGAGGACCAGCCCGAACAGCTTCTCCTTGCCCTTGAAGTCGTACTTGTCGAAGGCGTAGCCGGTGGCCACGCAGATCAGGGTGGAGGCGGCGGAGCCGACGACGGAGTACAGCAGGCTGTTGCCGAACCAGCGCAGGTAGATGCCGTCGTCGACGGTGAACAGGTGGCGCAGGTTGGCGAGGAGGTTGAAGCCGCCGAGGGTGAAGCCGGAGGTGGCGAAGAGGTCGCGGTGGTTCTTGGTGGCGGCGATCAGCAGCCAGCTGACGGGCATCAGGGTGTAGCAGGCGGCGAGGAGCAGCAGGCCGTTGACGATGCCCTTGGAGAGGAGGGCGTTCCCGGGGGCGCGGCGGGCGGTCGCCCGCGGGCGGGTGTCCGTGGCCGGCTCGGCGGGTGCGGGGGTGGGGTGGTGGGTGAGGGTGCTCATACCGCCGCCTTCCAGCGGTTGCCGGTCCGGGTGACGACGAAGGAGAGGGCGACGCCGAGCGCGGCGAGCATCAGGGAGGCGGCCGCGGCCAGGCCGTAGTCGTGCTGCACGAACCCCGCCTTCCAGATGAACAGGGTCGGTGACCACTCGGTGTCGATCGAGGGCGCTCCGCGCTGGTTGAGCAGCTTGGGTTCGGTGAAGATCTGGATCGCGCCGACGCAGGTGAACAGGACGGTCATGACGATCGCGGAGGCGATCATCGGGATCTTGATCTGCAGGGCGGTGCGCAGTCCGCCCGCTCCGTCCACGACGGCCGCTTCGATCACTTCGCGCGGTACGGCCTGCAGGGCGGCGTAGAAGATGACCATGTTGTAGCCGGTCCACTGCCAGGCGGACAGGTTGACCATGGAGAGCAGGACGTGATCGTTCGCGTAGAAGTCCCAGCTGCCGCCGGCCGCCCCGATCCAGTCGAGCACGGGGCTCAGGCCCGGTGTGTAGAGGTAGATCCAGATGATCGAGGCGATCAGTCCGGGGATCGCATGGGGCAGGAAGAGCGCGAGCTGGAAGAACCGTTTCGCGCGGGCGAGGGCGGAGTCGACGAGCAGCGCGAGGGCGAGGGAGCCGCCGATCATCACCGGGATGTACAGGGCGCAGTAGAGCGCGATGTGCGCGAAGGAGGCGCGGAATCCGGCGTCGGAGAGGGCGGCGGTGTAGTTGGCGAGTCCGGCGAAGACGCGCCGGGTGCCGCCGAAGCCGAGTCCGGAGGAACGTTCCTGGAACAGGCTCATCCACAGGGCGTAGCCGATGGGCGCGACCATGACGGCGGCGAACAGGACGAAGAACGGGGTGATGAGCAGGGCGGCGGCCCGGCGCTGACTGCGCCTCAGCTGTGTGGCCCCGCTCGGCTCTGCCGGGACAAGGCGGGTGGCCGGCGGGCCGGCGGTACGGGCCAGGGGTGCTGCCACGGCGGCTCCTTCGCGGTCGGGTGACGGGAGAGGCGGGGCGGGAGGCGGGGCTGCTGCGGGTGCGGCGCGCCGCACTGGGCGCGCCGCACCCGCCCCCTCCCCTCAGGGGGCTACCCGGCGAGCTTGAGGCCGCGGTCCTTGATGCCGGACTCGGCCTTCTGCTCGCCCGCCTCGACTCCCGCGGCGAAACCGGACTTGGCGGTGGTGTCCTGGATGGCGGTGTAGACGTCCATCTGGTCGGGGCCCCAGGTCCAGCCGGGGAGGATGGTGTCGGCCTGCTGGGAGGCGAGGGCGTAGAGGTCCTGGCCGCCGAAGTAGGAGGTGTCGAACTCGGCGGCGGCGACCTTGCGCATGTCCGCGTTGGCGGGCAGCGCGCTGCTGGGCGAGGCGAGGTCGGCGAGCCGGGCCTCGACGCCGGCCTTGTCCGTGGTGAGCCAGGTGATGAACTCGGTGGCGGCCCGGGCGTGCTCGCTGCCCTTGAGGACGCCGTAGGAGGTGCCGCCGTAGTTGCCGGCGGCCGCGGTGCCCCAGTTGGGCATGGGGGCCGCGGCCCACTTGCCCTTGAGGTCGGGCAGGGCGGTCCTCATACCGCCCGCGGACCAGGAGGCGCCGAGGAAGGAGAGGGTCCTGCCCTGGGCGCGGGCCTTGGTCTCCTCGGGGCTGTAGCCGGTGAAGGTCTGCACGAGGCCGCCCTTGACCAGCCCGTCCCAGTAGGTGGTGACCTTCTTGGTGGCGGCATCGTTCACGCCCGTCCTCCAGGCGTCGCCGCGGGTGCCGAACCACTTGCCGCCGGCCTGCCAGGCGAGGCCGGCCAGCAGGGCGGGGTCGTTCTTCGGGATGGAGGCCAGGCGGACGTCCTTGTCCTGCTTCTTGACCTTCTCGGCGGCGGCCTTGAACTCGTCCCAGGTCTTGGGGACGGAGATCCCGTACTTCTTGAACAGGTCGGTGCGGTAGTAGAACAGCTGCGGTGCCACGTCGTAGGGCACGGTCCAGGTGCGGCCGCCGAAGGTCACCATGGACTGCACAGGCTTCGGGAACTTCGTCTTGACCGTTTCACCGGCGTACTTGGTCAGATCGATCAGATTGCCTTGGCTCGCGAACTCGGGGACCATCTGGTACTCGATCGTGGCGACGTCGGGTGCGTTGCCCGCCTTCACGGCGTTGGCGAGCTTGCTGTAGCCCTCGGTGCCGCTGGGGATCTCGGTGAATCTGACCTTGAGGTCCTTGTGCGTCCTGTTGAACGCGTCGACGGTCGACTTGGCACCCAGCGTCCAGGTCCAGTAGTCGATGGTCACCGGCTTTCCGTCGGACGCGGCGTCGGTCGAACCGCCGCTGCCGCCGCAGGCGGTGGCGAGCAGGCCCAGGGCGGCGACGGCGGCGCTTGCGGCTGTGCGGAACGATCCTGACGTACGCGTCATGGCACGGCTCCTACTAGGCCTCGTACGGGAAGAGGCGGTCGCAGGACATCTTTTGTGCACACACGATCAACGTCAAGAGCGTTCGCGCAAGATAATCAAAACGATCGCACGATGATCGGTTCGCTCGCGGACTTCACTCGAAGATGTCACGGAGCGTCGCCTGCGGGTGCCTCGCCCCCGCACGAGGAGCGGATCCGCAACTCCGGGAGCAGGTCGAGGTGTTGCCGGGGACCGGGCCGCTGTCCCGCGGCCTTCTCGGCGAGGCGGCGCAGCAGGAGCTTCGCGGCGAGTTCGCCGACGGAGCGGGTGGGGGGCGCGACTGCGGTCAGGGGCACGTCGGCGAGGCCAGCCACCTCGTCGTCGTAGGCGATGAGCGCGAGGTCGTCGGGCACCCGCACCCCGTGCGCCTGGAGCCGGGGCACCAGCACGATGGCGTCCTCGTCGCTGTGCACCAGGGCGGCGGTGACGCCGCGTTCGCGGACCGCCTCGACGAGGTAGTCGACGGAGGCCTCGTAGTCGCCGTGTTCACGCACGCTCGGGGCGCCGTCGGCGACCTCGATGCCGCGGGCGCGTACGGCCGCCCGGAAGCCCGTACCGATCTGGACGGCGTGCGGGCCTTCCTGGAGGACGGCGGTGATCCTGCGGTGGCCGAGCGAGGCCAGGTGGCCGACGGCCACGGCGGCGCCGTGGGCCCGGTCGGTGCGGACCCGGTCGAGGTCGGCGGCGGGGTTGCCGGGCGGGGCGGAGCGCTCGACCAGGACCATGGGCACCGGACACTGCGTGAGCCACTTCTCCTGCCCGTCCTCGGGAACGCCGCCGAACCAGCTGGGCGCCACCAGAAGCCCCTGCGCACCGCCCTCGATCAGGTGTTCCGCCTGCACCGGGTCCTCGGCGTCGACGTACCCGGAGACACCGAGGACAAGGCGCCCGCCACGGGCGCCGACGGCCTCACGGGCGCCGCGCACGATGTCGGCGAAGATATTGACCGTGGTCGGCACGATCATTCCGATCACGGCGCCTTCGGCGGACTCGTGCCGCCGCTCGGGGGCGGCGGTGGTGTCGCCGGGCCAGACCACGGCTCCGTGCAGCCGCTGCACTCGGCCCTGGGCTGCCAGGGCCTCGACGTCACGCCTCAACGTGACCGCGGAGACGCCGAGTTCGGCCGCCAGTTCGGCGACGCGGAGGCTGCCCCGCTCCCGTACGAGTTCGAGCACCCGCTCATGGCGCTGGTCGACGTGCAGTCGCATGGGGCTCCCCCTGGAACAGTGATCCCGAATGGCTTACTCTACGCCCACAATCGTATCGATCGTTTTCTATCAATTCGATCGCTCCGGTGTTCGGGAAAGCAACATAGGGCACTCAGTTCCCCCTTGAGTCCTCTTCTGCTGCACTGAGTGTCATGAATCCGGGCCGGGTGCTACGTTCCCGGTCATGAGCTCCAGCAGCGCGGCGCCGGCCGCGAAGCCGCCGATGCGGGACGCCCTGGTCGCGGCGGCCTTCCAGCTGTTCCTGGAACGCGGGTACGAGCAGACCACCGTGGACGACATCGTGGCGCTGGCCGGGGTCGGCCGGCGCTCGTTCTTCCGCTACTTCCCGTCGAAGGAGGACGTGGTCTTCCCCGACCACGAGAGCTGCCTGGCCGACATGACCGCGTTCCTCGCCGCGAGCGACGAGCGGGACGAGCCGGTACGACGGGTGTGCGACGCGGCCCGGCTGGTCCTGCGGATGTACGCGGAGAACCCGACCTTCTCCGTGCAGCGCTACCGGCTCACCAAGAAGGTGCCGGGACTGCGCGCCTACGAACTGTCGGTGGTGTGGCGCTACGAACGCGCGCTCGCCGAGTATCTGCGCGGGCGGTTCACGGGGCGGCCCGACGGGACCCTGGTCGCCGATGTGATCGCCGCAGCGGTCGTCGCCGCGCACAACAACGCCCTGCGCTCCTGGTTGCGTTCCGACGGAATGGGCGACGCGGACACGGCGGTGGACCATGCCCTGGGGTATGTCCAGGCCGCGTTCGGCCGCTCGGCACATCCGCACCCCACCCCGGCCCACTCCAGCCCCACCACCTCCTCCGCGGCCGACGGCCGGCCGGCCGGGCACCCCGACGTCGAGTGCCCGGACGTCGACCGGCCCGAGGACGTGGTCGTCCTGGTCGCCCGCCGGGACGCACCGCTGTGGCGGGTGGTGCAGGGGTTCGAGGCGGCGCTCGGCCGCGCCTGACCCCGCCGCCGCCTCCCCTCGGCCACACCGCCCCCGCCTCCGGCCATACCCGCCCGCACCACTCTCCCGCCCCGGCCGTACCCTCCCGCCCCCTGCCCTTTCCCGGCCATGCCCGCCCCTGCGTCCGCCGGAGGCGCCCGCACACAAAGCCTCCGCACATTCGGGGTACGGAGTGCCTTTACGAGTGACACTGAGTGCCATACTCTGACGGCGTGCACGGCGGCACGGCAACCGGGCACACGCGTGTCCGGTTCAGACCGGGCACGCGGGATTCCGGCCGAGGGCAGGGAGTTGACCAGCGTGTATCACCACTCAGCGAGCGTCTCGCATCCGGCGGCCGGCTCCGCGGCGGGTGTTCTCGACCCCGCCCCCGCGGAGTCCAGGGACGCCATCCACTTCCAGCGCTGCACCTGGTGCGGCACCGCGATGTACCACCGGCTGCTGTGTCCGGTGTGCCAGGGCAGCGAGCTGTGCACGGAGCGCAGCGAGGGCACCGGGACGGTGCGCCATTCCACCGTGGTGCACCGCAACACGCCAGCGGCACGCAATGTGTCGCTGATCGAGATGGCCGAGGGGTTCGTCGTACGGGGCCGGGTCATGGGCCCGCCCGTCGGCATCCACAGCGGGGACCGGGTACGGCTGTCCACGGCCAAGGACCCGGTGCGGGGCGAGCCGGTCTTCCAGCTGGTCGACGAGCCGTACCGGGCCTGGACCTGAGGGCGCTCGCCGAGTCTGCGGCGGTCTGCGCGAAGATGCTTCCATGACCACGGCAGCAGATTCGGAGTCGGAGCAGGTGAGCGCGGCGATCGCGGGTGAACTCGCGCTCATGGACCCCCGGGTGCGTTCCTCGCGGGACCTGGCCCGGCGGTGGCTCGACCCGGAGTACGTCGAAATCGGAGCCTCGGGCAGGCGATGGACCCTGCCGGACATCCTGGCCGCGCTGCCGGACCTGGCGGGCAGCACCGAGGAGAGCCCTGGCTACGAGGCCTCGGAGATCAAGGGCGTGCTGCTGGCTCCGGGGCTGGTGCATCTGACGTACGAGACGGTGCTCGACGGCCGACGCGCGCGCCGCAGTTCGCTGTGGCGCAGGCGGGACGAGGAGTCGGGCTGGCGCATGTACTACCACCAGGGCACCCCGGTCCCGCCCGCGGCTGCCTAGTTGGTGCCGCGGCACTGGTGCCCGTCCGGCGGATCATGCCGGAGTCGCGGGGCGGGTTCCCCGCACGTCGCGGGCCGTGGGGGGAAGTTGCCGGGTGCGGGGCCACCGACCGCACGATGTGATCCGACACCTGCCCTGCACAGGCAACCCACAGAGTCTCCTTCCCGTCCTCCGGGGGCGAGGGGCGCCCGGGACGACCCGGACGCCCGAGGTCGGGTTCCAGAGGAGGAACTGTGGTCCGTGCCCGGCGCATATGGATCACCGCCGCCGCGCTGCTCGCGGTGGCGGGCGTGTCCCCAGGGGCGGCAGTCGCACAGGGTCAACCACCATCACATACGGGGGCGTCGACAGCCGCTGCCGACGGGGTGCTGCCGCCGGGGTGGGGGATCAGCGGCGGCCGGTCCACGTCGCAGCTGGTGTGGCGGTCGGAGCGGCCGGTGCCCATGGGCGACGCGCGCGTCGAATTCCGCGCGGGCGGGCGGCTGTTGGGTGTCCCCCAGCCGGCCGCGGACGGGCGCACCTTCCGGCTGCGGATCGACGGGCGGCACGCGGGAGAGCTGAAGGGGCTGCAGGTCTGGTCCGGCGGACGGCGCCTGGACGCCAGGTCCACCGCCCCGGGCGGGGCGGCGGTGCAGCCGCCGGCGCCGCTGCCGGCCAACCCCGTGGACCCGGGCAAGCCGGGCTCGTACCGCACCAGGACCGGCGAGTACAACCTCAAGTCGGTGCGGCTGCCGGGCTTCGCCGCTCCGGTGGAGATGCGCGCGGTGGTCGTCGCTCCCACCGGTGCCCGTGGCCCGCGCCCGCTAGCACTGTTCCTGCACGGCCGCCACTACACGTGCTACAAGGGGCAGGAGATGAACGGCGACTGGCCCTGCCCGGCCGGGACGAAGGCGGTGCCGAGTCACCGCGGCTATCTGCGTGACCAGAAGCTGCTGGCCTCCCAGGGCTATGTGACCGTGTCGATCTCCGCGAACGGCATCAACGGCCAGGACTGGGCGGCCGAGGACGGCGGCGCGCAGGCGCGTTCGTCCCTGGTGCGGCTGCACCTCGCCCGGTGGGCCGGCTGGACCGCGCACCCCGAGACGGCACCGGCGGTCGTACGGGACGCTCCCCGCGCCGACCTGTCCCGGGTCCTGCTGGTCGGGCACTCACGGGGCGGCGAAGGTGTGAACCGGGCCGCGCTGGACAGCCTGTACCCGCCGTCCGCCGACCGGGACGGCTACCACGGTCCGGTGCGCTGGACCATCCGCGGCCTGGTCCTGATCGGCCCCACGGTCTTCGGGCAGAACCCGGTGCCCGACGTGCCCTCGGCGACGATCCTGCCGGGCTGCGACGGTGACGTCTCCGACCTCCAGGGCGAGGTGTACGTCGACGGAACGCGCGCGGTCAGCCGCGGTACCGCACTGCACAGTGCCGTGTACGTCGTCGGCGCCAACCACAACTTCTTCAACTCCGAGTGGACGCCGGGGCAGGCCGCCGCGCCCGCCCAGGACGACTTCTGGGACGACCCGCAGCAGCACGACCCGGTGTGCGGCAAGCGTGCCGCCACCCGGCTGACCGCTGGCCAGCAGCACCGGGCCGGTTCCACCTACGTCGCGGCCGCCGCGCGGCTGTTCCTCGCCGGTGACGACAAGGTGCGGCCGCTGCTGGACGGTTCCGGCAAGCGGGCGCCGTCGGCGGACCCGGCGCGGGTCCTCACCCATGCGGTGGGCGGGCGTCGCAATGCCGGTTTCCTGCCGGACGGCGGGGTGTCCGTGTCCGGTGCCAAGCTCTGCGCGGCGGTCGATCCCGCCCCGGTCAAGGCCTGTCTGGGCCAGGGCGCCAAGGGACTCTCGCCGCACTTCGCGCCGTGGGAGACGGACCGTGAGGCCGGACGGCACGCGGTCGCGCTGCAGTGGACGCACGCCGGCGCCCCGGCACGGGTGCGCGTGAAGGACCCGGTCTCGCTGGCCGGTGACAAGGAGCTGGCGCTGCGGCTGTTCGTGCCGCCGAACTCCCGGGGCACGCGCCTGGACGTGTCCGTCACGGACGCCTCCGGCCGCAAGGCGGTCCTCGGCAAGGTCCGGGTCGACGGGCTGCCCGGCAGCGAGCGCACCGCTTCCTACTGGGCGCGCGAGATCCGGGTGCCGCTGACGGCGGCGACCCGTGCCGGGCTCGACCTGCGCAAGGTCAAGTCCCTTGAAGTGACCCCGCGTTCGGGATCCGGCCGGGCCTGGCTGATGGACGCGTGGGGCTGGCGGCCCGGTCTGCCGGCGGTGCGGGCGGCCACGCTGCCGCGCGTGGACGTCGGCCGGACCACCGTGGACGAGGGCGACTCCGGCGTGCGCACCTACCGCGTTCCGGTCGAGGTGTCGGGGCAGGGCAGCGGACAGGTCCGGGTGTACGTCATCGACCCGGTCACGAACCGGGCCACGGACCGGCTGGTCACCGTGCATCCGGGCGGCCATGACATCGACGTACCGGTCGAGGTGAAGGGGAACACGCGCTACGGCACCGATCTGTCGTACGACATCCTGGTCAAGGCGGTCCGGGGTGCGGTGGTCGGCTCGCACCGGGGCGGGATCACGGTGCACGACGACGACCCGGCGCCCAAGGTGACGGTCACCCCCATCGCGGGCCGGGTGAGCGAGGGGCGGTCGCTGAAGTGGCGGGTGTCGATGCCCGAGGCCGTCGACGTGGACATCACCACGTTCTTCGCCGCCGTGCCGCCCACCGGGCCGGAGCTGTCCACCAAGGACGTGTCCGCGCGCTGGCTGCGGGACACGGCCGGCGCCTCGCCGGACCCGGAGCGGCGCCTGTCCAAGGTGGAGGGCGGTCTCTATCTGGGGGTGGACATCCCGGCGGGCAGGACCAGTGCCGACATCACCGTTCCCACCGTCAAGGACCGGGTGACGGAGCCCGCCGAGTCGGTGCTGTTCCGGCAGATCGACGAGCAGACGGGTGAACCGCAGTCCGGTGGGCTGGAGTTGAGCGGTGCGGTGCTCGACGCGTCGTAGCCGTCCGGGGCCCTGAGGAGGCGGCGGCCTCCTCAGGGCCTCAGGGTCACCCGGATCCCCACCGTGCCGTCCAGGCCGCGCCGCAGCCGGCTGCCCAGCAGCGTGAGACGGCCGACGATGCCGTACTTGCGGGCGACGAGGGTGCGGTAGCGGGCGGTGGTGGCCGCGTCGGCGATCTCGGCGGTGGCCGGGATCTGGTCGCCGGTGGGACGGCCGCGCACGTCGCAGACGCCGACGAGGACGTCCCCGCGGCGGCGGATCCGCTTGACCTTCCAGCTGTGCGCGGCCGTCCACACGCCCAGGGCATCCCCGTCCCGGATCACCCACACCGGGGTGGCGACGGTGGTGCCGTCCTTGCGGTAGCTGGTGACCAGCAGGTATTTGCCGGAGCCGAGCCGGTCCAGCCATGTGTCGTCCATGTCCGGCAGTCTAGGAGCCCGCATGCCGTCCGGGCGCGTGTGCGGGCAGCGGCCGCCACGGCTCAGGCCGGCGCCGCCGCCATCCGCCGCACCGCCTCGGCGAGAATCTCCGGCGAGGTCCCCAGATTCAGGCGTGCGTGCCCTGCGCCGCCGGTGCCGAAGGGCAGGCCGGAGCTGAGGGCGACCCGGCCGCGGTCGAGGAACACCTCGGCGGGGTCGTCCCCGAGACCGAGGGCGCGGCAGTCGAGCCAGGCGAGGTAGGTGGCCTCGGCGGGAGCGGGACGGATCGCGGGCAGGTGCTCGGCGAGCAGCGCGGCAAGCAGGCGCCGGTTGGCGTCGAGGCCGGTCAGCAGGGCGTCCAGCCAGCCGGTGGCGTCGTTCAGGGCGGCCGTGTGGGCGATGACACCGAGGTGGCTGGGGCCGTGGCTCACCTCTTCGGGCATCCGGGCGAGGTCGGCGGCGGCTCCGGGTCCGGCGAGGGCGAGCGCGGCCTTGAGCCCGGCGAGGTTCCAGCCCTTGGACGCGGACATGAGCGAGAGGCCGCGCTCGGCGCCGGGCACGCTCAGATAGGGCACGAAGGTGACACCGGGGGCGACGAGCGGGGCGTGGATCTCGTCCGCGACGACCCGGACGCCGTACCGTTCGGCGAGGTCGGCGACGGCGGCGAGTTCGCCGGCGGTGTGCACGGTGCCGGTGGGGTTGTGCGGGCTGCACAGCAGGAAGGCGGCCCGGCCGCTGCCGGCGGTCGCCTGCCGGAACGTCTGCGCGAGCAGATCGAGGTCGATGCGCAGGTCGGCGCCCAGCCGGGCCTCCACCACGCGGCGGTCCAGGTGGGTGACGAACTGGTAGAACGGCGGGTACACGGGCGAGTTGACGATCACCGGATCGCCCGGGCCGGTGACCAGTTTGAGCATTTCGACCACGCCGAGCATCACGTCCGGAACGATCGCGGTGCGCTCCACGGCGATCTCGTCCCAGTTCCAGCGCTTGGCGGCGAATCCGGCCAGCGCCTCGGCGTAGGCGGTGCCGGCGGGGTAGCCGGTGTCTCCGAGGGCCAGCGCGTCGGTGACGGCACGGACGACGGGCTCGGCGAGCGGGACGTCCATCTCGGCCACCCACAGCGGCAGCACGTCCTCGGGGTAGGTGCGCCACTTCATGCTCGTACGACAGCGCAGCCGCTCCAGGCCGAGGACGCGCAGCGGGTCGGGTTCGCCGGGTGTGTCGTGCGGGATGCTGGTCATGGGGCTCAAGATAGGGGGCTGTGGTGTGACCGGAAACGGGGCGAGCCGGATGACCGGGGCGTGCGGGGCGGCTCAGGACCGCTGCGTGGAGGTCGCCTGTGACGAGTCGGGCTCGGACGGGGAGAACCTCACCGGCGGGAACACGGATGTCTTCGCCCATGCGAGCGTGACGCTCCCGGTGGAGGGGGCCGAGGAGTGCGTGGCGGAGATCCGGCGCCGGATCCGGTCGCCTGCGGAGGAGTACAAGGCCAATCACCTGCTGCGGGAGAAGCACCGGGCGGTGCTGGAGTGGCTGCTGGACGAGGGCGGGCCGGTGCTCGGGCACGCGCGGGTGCACCTGACGGAGAAGGCGTTCTTCGTGGTGGACCGGGTGGTGGACCTGCTGCTCGGGGACGCGGCGCAGGCCCGGACGCTGTTCGTGCAGGGGCCGGGCACCTTCGGGGAACGGGAGTGGCGGGAGTTCCTGGAGGTGTCGAACCGGTTGCTGCGGGTCAGGAGCGTCGGGGAGCCGCCGGCGGATTCCTTCGCGCGGACCGTGGAGCGTCTGGGCCGGGCGCATGCGGGTACGGAGGCGGGGCGTACGCTGCTGCGGCTGTCCGGGGCCGGGCCGCGCGCGCAGGCCTACCGGGCCCGGCTGTCCCAGGAGCCGCCGCTGATCCCGGTGCTCAATCCGCTGCTGCCCGCGATCGTGCGGACCGCCGGGTACTGGAGCGCGGGCGGGTGTGCCGTATGTCTGGTGCACGACCGGCAGAACATGCTGACTCCGGAGCGGATCGCCTGGATCGAGGAGCGGGCGCGGCAGGAGGGGACAGGCCTCGCCGGGGTGCGGCTGGTGCACTCGAGGCTGGACGCCCGGGTGCAGATCGCCGACTTCCTCGCCGGGATCGCCCGCAGGATCGCCTCCGACGAGCTGGGCGGCCGCGGGGACCCGGCGCTCACCGCACGGCTGCGCCCGTTCGTGGGCGCGGAGTCGGTGTGGGGCGACGCGCACAGCTGGGCTCGGCTCGTTCCGGGCGCGGAAAACCGGGGACGGGCGGTGCCGGTCAACTCGGGCGTCTAGATTGCGTCTTGAACGACGCACCTCTCATCAGGCATCCAGGAGCTGACCCCCGTGACCGACAACCCGGCAGCGATCAACGACGTGGCCATGTCGCTGCGCGCCCGCATCAACACCAGCCAGCCGCACACGGCCCGGATCTGGAACTACTGGCTCGGCGGCAAGGACAACTACGAGGTCGACCGCGCGGCCGGCGACCAGATCCGCGGGCTCCACCCGGGTATCGGGGAGTACGCCCGCGCCGACCGGCTGTTCCTGGGGCGGGCGGTGCGCCATCTGGTCGGCGAGCTCGGCATCCGGCAGTTCCTGGACATCGGCACGGGGCTGCCCACCGCCGACAACACGCACGAGGTCGCGCAGCGCATCGCGCCGGATGCGCGGATCGTGTACGTCGACAACGACCCGCTGGTCCTCGCACACGCCCGTGCGCTGCTCACCAGTACGCCCGAGGGCCGGACCGACTACCTGGATGAGGACCTGCGCAACGTCGACGCGATCCTCGAACACGCGGCGAAGACTCTGGACTTCAGTGAGCCGGTGGCGCTGATCCTGCTCGGCGTGGTCATCTTCATCGGCGACGACGAGGACCCGTACGGCCTGGTACGGCAGTTGACGGACCGGCTGCCGTCCGGCAGCCATCTGGTGCTGTCGCACACCATCACCAGCCCGTCGATGCCGGACGTGGACGAGGCGGTCGCGTTCTGGAACGAGCACGGCACTCCGAAGCTGACGCAGCGCACGCCCGAGGACGTCGTCCGGTTCTTCGACGGTCTCGAGCTGCTGGAGCCGGGCGTGGTGTCCTGCTCGCGCTGGCGCCCGGAGGATGCCGAGGGGGCGGAGCCGGAGGAGGTCGCCATGTTCGGCGGGGTGGCGCGCAAGAACTGACGGTCGCGCGGGTGCCGGCGGCGCGCAGCCGGCGGACGGCATGTGCCGGACGCCGGCGCGCACCCGACGGACGGTGTGTGCGCGCCGGCGGCGCGGGTGAGCCGAGAAGAACGCCGCCGCCGGTGAACGCCGCCGGGCCGGGCCACGTACTCAGGGTCGGGCGCTCGACGAACGGAGGGCCCCGCGGTGCCGGCAAGGGCATCGCGCGTTCGGGGTTCGGGAGCCATGCATGAGGCACGCACGACGACGGGTCGTCCGGCGAGTGACACGGCTGGCGGCGGTCGGCGGACTCCTCCTGGGAGGCGGGATGGTCGCACAGGCGGCCATGGCGAGCGAGACTCCTGCGACGGCCGCCAGACCGCTTGCCTCGGCCGGGACGACCGGTGACACCGGCGCCGCTCTGGTCGCGCAGCTCGGCACGGCGCGGACCGCGGGCAGCTGGATCGGCACCGACGGACGTCCGGTCGTGGCGGTGACCGACTCCCGGGCGGCGCAGGCGGTGCGCCGGGCGGGGGCCGAGGCGAAGGTCGTGCCGCACAGTATGAACGAGCTCAAGTCGGCCACCAGCACGCTGCGTTCGGCACCCCGTGTCGCGGGCACCGCGTGGTCGGTCGACTACCGGACGAACCGGGTCGTGGTGCAGGCCGACCGCACGGTGTCGGCCTCCGACTGGTCGCGGATGACCCGAGTCGCCACGGGCATCGGCGGTTTCGTGCACATGGAGCGCACGAAGGGCGCCTTCACCACGCGGCTGAACGGGGCGCAGCCGATCCTGTCCACGGGCGGCCGCTGCTCGGCGGGATTCAATGTCACCGACGGGCGGAGCGACTTCATCCTCACCGCCGGCCACTGCGGGCCCTCCGGATCCATCTGGTTCGCCGACAACCAGGGCAACCAGCAGCTGGGCAAGACGGTCGACAGTGCCTTCCCCGGCAATGACTTCTCGCTCGTCCAGTACAACTCCGGCAAGGCCGGCGACGGCGCCGACGTGGTCGCGATCGGCGGTGGCAAGGGTGTGCGGATCACGGGTGCGGCCGATCCGGCGGTCGGGCAGCGGGTGTTCCGCAGCGGAAGCACCAGCGGGCTGCGCGACGGCCAGGTGAGTGCGCTGAACGCGACCGTGAACTACCCCGAGGGCACCGTGACCGGGCTCATCGAGACCAATGTGTGCGCCGAACCGGGCGACAGCGGCGGCCCGCTGTTCTCCGAGGGCATCGCGCTGGGTGTCACCTCGGGCGGCAGCGGCGACTGCAGGACCGGTGGAACGACGTTCTTCCAGCCGGTGACCAAGGCCATGGCGGCGCTGAACGTCCGGCTCCTCGTGTCGGCGCAGAACGCCGGCGGCGCCCAGGGCGCAGCGCCCTCCGCCGCGCCGTCCGCAGCGGGCTCGCAGGGTGGGGCCGCGCCGAGCGCGGCCTCGCCCGGGTCCTCGGCCCCGGTCACGGGCACGACGCAGGGCCAGACGCTGCTGGCGAAGCTCACGGACACCCGGAACGTGGGTCCCGGGCTGCTGGTGATCGCGGGCAGTCTGATCGCGCTCGTCGCGACCCGCTACATAAGGGCCGAGCAGGACCGCAAGGCGTACCAGCGGTACTACTCGGCGACGTGGGGCTGACGAGAGAGCGGTGAGGGCTTTCAGGCCCTCAGGTCTTGGGAGGTGCTACGAGAAGGGCACCCGTGTGCTCACGGGTGCCCGGACGGTGCGGCGGTGGCCCGTCGGCCGGTTCAGGCCGCTCGGCGCCGCTGCGGGGCCGCTTGGGCCCACTCCAACACGAGGCGCTGGTACTCCGCGCGCTGCTCGGTGTTCAGTGTCCCGCCCGACCGGCGCCACAGGGCCCTGATCTCCTCGTTGACCTCCGCGGCCGATCGCTCGGAGACGGCTTCAACAGTGGTGGACATGCTGTGAAGCATATGCCGGGCGAGGTGAAGGCGCTGTGAGTAAGTACACTTGATACGGACATTTCGGACCGTGTTACTCATCACGTCAATGTGTCAAGCGGTAGCGGGAGTTCACGCCTCGCCCGCACCGAGCACGAGAACCTGAATGGCCAACACCGCTGCGCCGCGTGCCCAGTCGTGGAAGTCGGAGACCTTGGTCTCCAGGCCGACCGGATCCGCCAGCGGATGCCGGTGGGCCGCGATGGTCTCCCGCACCGTGTCCCCCGCCACATCGAGGAGACCGACGCCCTCCCCGGCGAGCAGGATCTTCTGCGGCATCGCGAAGTTGGCGATCTGTGCGACCAGTGCGCCCAGGGCCCGGGCGGCCTCGTCGATCACCCGGGCTGCCATCGGCTCGCCCGCGGCGGCACGGGCGAGGATCTCCTCGTAGCCGGCGTCCCGGCCGGTGGCGGCGCGGATCTGGTAGCGGATGCTGGGGATGGTGAGCAGGGACACGGCGCTGCCGCGCCGGCCGTCCGGGGTGAGGGGGCCGTTGGGGTCGATGATCCAGTGCCGGCCGAAGCCGCGGTCCTCCTCGGCACAGGGCACCCGTTTGCCGCCGAGCACCAGCCCGTAGCCGAGTCCGGCGCCGATGGTGAGGACGACGAACCGGTCGAGTCCGCGCCCGGCGCCGAACCAGGTCTCGGCCTCGACGAGGGCTGCCACGTCGTTCTCCACGACCACCGGCAACCCGGTGCGCCGCTGGACCAGTTCGGCCAGGGGAACGTTCCGCCACTGCAGAAAGGGCGATTCGCCGACCACTGCGCGCTCCCGCACCAGTCCGCCCACGCCGATGCCGATGCCCGCGAGGGCGGGGTGGCGGGCGGCCAGTTCGGCGGCCATCCCGGCCAGCAGGTCCGCGACGCCCGCGGGGTCGTGGCCGGACAGCGGCCGGTCGAGGCGGGCGACGATGTCGCTGCGCAGGGTGGTGACGACGCCGTAGACCATGTCCTCGGTGATCTTGAAGCCGAGGAAGCGGCGCGACTCGGCGACGACATCCAGCGGCTGCGAGGGCCGGCCCTGGCGCACCTCCGCGGGGGCGCCCGCCTCGGCCACCTCCACCAGCAGGCGGGATTCGATCAGCGGCTTGGTCAGCCGGGTGAGGCTGCCCTGCGAGAGGTTCAGACGGCGCGCCAGCTCGGTGCGGGACAGCGGTCCGTGCACAAGGACCTCGATCGCCACGGAACGTTCCCCCGGGCTCAGCGGCAGCCAGCTGGTCATTCGAGCCGACCCTTCCGTTTCTTTTGGACTGGAAGCAACCAGGCCACTCTATCGGGATCGGACCCGACGCGAGGAACCGGATGCAAGCCCCTTGACGGCCTGATTCTTCTGCCACAAAAGTAAGGCGCATGACATTTTCGCTCGGCATCGTCGGGGCCGGCCAGTTCTCCGGTCAGTTCGCCACGCTGTTCCACGCCCACCCCGGCGTCGGCGACGTCCATGTCACCGACCTGCTGCCCGAGCGGGCCGAGCGGCTCGCCGTCGCCCAGGGGCTCGCGGGCACGTTCCCGTCGTACGAGGCGATGCTGGAGTCGCCGGCGGTCGACGCGGTCGCGATCTTCACCCAGCGCTGGACGCATGGCCCGCTGGTCCTGCAGGCCCTGAACGCGGGCAAGCACGTGTACTCGGCGGTGCCGATGGCGATCACCACCGAGGACATGGCAGCGATCATCGACGCGGTCCGTACGACCGGGCTGACGTACATGATGGGCGAGACCAGCCAGTACAACCCGGCGACCGTGCACGCCCGCAACCAGATCGCCGAGGGCGCCTTCGGGCGGCTGTTCTACGCCGAGGGGGACTACGTCCACGACATGGACCTCGGCTTCTACGATGCCTACCGGTACAGCGGCGGAGAGAACTGGAAGGCGACCGCCAGCTATCCCCCGCTGCTGTATCCGACGCACTCGGTGGGCGGGGTGCTGGGCGCCTGGCGGACACACGCGGTGAGCGTCTCCGCGATCGGGGTCGTGGACGAGCGGGGCGACGGTGTCTTCGACAAGGACGTCAGCCGGTTCGCCAACGACGTGTCCAACGCGACCGCGCTGTTCGAGGTCGCGGGTGGCGGCTCGTTCCGTACGAACGAGTTCCGGCGGGTCGGCTACCCCTCGCACATCCGCGAGTCCCGCTTCCGGTTCTTCGGCACGGAGGCGAGCATGGAGCAGCTGGCGACGGTGGCACTGTGGCAGGACAAGAACGGCGTGAAGGACATCAGCGAACTGCTGGAACCCAAACCGACCCTGTCCCCCGACGATCCCTCGCTGCAGCACATCGCGCCGGAACTGCGGGCCGCCTTCACCTCCGGGTCGGCTCCGGTGCACGACCGGTCGCGGCTGCCACGGGCGTTCGACCGTCTGCACAACGGCCACGAGGGCAGCCACCACTTCCTGGTGGACGACTTCGTGACCGCGGTCGCCACCCGCACACTGCCGACGGTGAACGCGTGGGTGGCGGCCCGCTACACCCTGCCGGGCGTCATCGCGCACGAGTCCGCGCGGCAGGGCGGGGTCCGGCTGCGGATCCCCGACTTCGGGGACGCCCCGGAGATTTGAGCCCTCAGTGGCTCGACACCGGGTGCCCGGGGCGGCTCAGGTCCCCGGGGCGGCTCAGGTGCCCGGCTTGCGGCCGTACACGAAGACGTCGTCGCCGTTCTTCAGCAGCGACCAGTACTTCTTGGCGTCCTTCGTGGTCATGTTGACGCAGCCGTGGGAGCCCGGCGGGTTCCACATGCTGAGGCCGACGGAGTGGAAGGCCTGGCCGCCGTCGAAGAACTGGCTGTAGGGCATCGGCACGTTGTAGATGTTCGAGACGTGGTCGATGTCCCGCCAGTAGATCTTCTTCAGGCCGGTCCGGGTCTCGTAGCCGTCACGGCCGGTGCGCACCGGCACGGGCCCGTAGACGAGCCTGTTGCCGTCCTGGACCCAGCTCAGCTGGAGCGTGAGGTTCACGCAGGCGATACGGCCCTTGTTCACCGGACACTTGCCGTCCTTGTTCGGGTTGTTCCCGACGGCCTTCTGCTTGTTCATCAGGTCCATCACGCCCCAGGTGACGGGGCCGGCGTAGCCGATGTTGGGCGTGATGCCGTGCTTGTTCTGGAAGGCCTGGATGGCCTTGCAGTCGGTGGAGGACTGCTTTCCGTCGACCGGCCGGCCGAGGAACTTCTCCACCTGCTTCTGGTACGGCCCCGCCTGCGTGGTGCAGCTCGCGGCCTGGGCCGGCGCCGCGGTGAAGGCGAGCGTGAGCGGCGCGATCAGTCCGGTGACGCCCAGCGCGACGGCACCTCGTCTACGTATGTCCCCCATGACGAATTCGTCCCCTTCTCCCCTTGTTCCCCGGGGCCTGCCCGGGTGGTCCTCTTCGCGATTCCCGCGGTCTCGGCCTACTAGACCTGCCGACCGGTCCGACGGTTGTGGTGCCGGCCAGGCTGTGACGAAACGGTGAACTTCGTCGCCGTACGGCCGCACAGCCGCACTGCCGCACACCGGTGCGGCCTAGGGGTGGGCGGGGTGCCCCGAGCACTCCCGCAACAGCCGCACCGCTCGCGTCAGCGTCTCCTCCGTCGCCGTGAACGGCATGCGCAGGTGCCGGGTGAGGGTGGTCCGGTCGGCGGCGAAGTGCGGGCCCGGGGTCACCGCGAGACCGTGTGCGGCGGCGCGGGCCGCGAGGTCGGCGGAGCCGTTGCCCTCCCCGAGACGCAGCCACATGGTCAGGCCGCCGTCCGGGACGGTGTACGTCCATCCGGTCGGGGCGAGCAGGCCGGCGAGGTGGTCGCGCTGGGCGCGCAGCCGGTCGCGGCGGTCCGCGAGGAGGTTCGGGAGCGGCCCGTCGAGGAGTTCGGCGGCGATGAGCTGTTCCAGCGGCGGCGCGGAGAGCTGAGCCTGCAGCGGTCGGAGCCGCAACTGTCGTACGAGGTCCGCGCTCGCCCGGATCCAGCCGACCCGCAGGCCGCTCCACAGGGTCTTGCTCGCCGAGCCGATCTGGATCACCCGGGCCCCGGTCAGGTGGGGTTCGGTGCCGGGCGGTGTCCTCAGGTCCAGGTCGCGCATGGTCTCGTCGGCGAGGACGGTCAGCCCGTACCGGTCGGCGAGTGAGGCGATCGTACGGCGCGTCGGCCGGTCCATGTGGGCGCCGGCCGGGTTGTGGAAGTCGGGGATGACGTAGGCGAGTCGGGGGCTGTGCCGGCGTACGGCGTCCGTGAGGCGGTCGGTGTCCCAGCCGTCGGCCGCGGTGACGGGGACGGGCAGCAGACGGGCCCGGCGGGCGCGCAGCACGGCGAGGGCACCGGGGTAGGTGGGGTTCTCCACGGCGACGGGTGACCGGCGGTCGGTGTGGAGGTGGTCCAGGAGCAGCGTGAGGGCGGCCTGGGCGCCTGCGGTGACGAGGATCTGGTCGGGGCGGGTGGCGAGGCCGGCCCGCGTGTAGCGGTCGGCGAGCAGCTCGCGCAGGCGGGGCAGACCCGCGCCGGTGACGCCGGAGTCGACCAGGAGGGCGGCGCTGCGGTCGGCGGCGCGGGCGAGCGCGGCGCGGTAGGCCTCGTGCGGTGCCGCGGTGACGGCGAGGGTGAGGTCGAGGTCGGCGTCCGGGGCGCCGCCGTGGTCCTGGGACCAGGGGGTGGTGCGCTCGGTGAGCCGGGCGGGCAGGCGGACGACGCTGCCGCTGCCGTGCCGGGTGGCGAGCCAGCCGTCCTCGCGCAGCAGGCTCAGCGCGGTGACGACCGTGCCGCGGCTGAGGTGCAGGGTGCGGGCGAGTTCCCGTTCCGAGGGCAGGCGGGTGCCGGCCGGGAGCCGTCCGTCGAGGACCGCCTCGCGCACCGCCGTGGCGAGGGAGCGGGCCAGGGGGCCGGGCCTGGTGCGCCAGGCGCCGAGGGCGGCGCCGAAACCTGAGGTCACTGGTCCAGTTTCACTCAAGTGGACCAGGCAGACGGCACCCGCCCGGGCCTACGCTGCGGCTCATGCACCAAAGACTCGCCGATGATCTCTCCCGGCTTCCCGAACTCCTGCAGTGCGCCCGTGACTTCGCCGCGCGTGAGGTGGCGGGCCTGGCCGCGCGGCCGGTCGCCGCACCCGGGCCGGCGCCCGGGCTGGCGCCCCTCCCGGACGAGGGAGCGGGCGGCGCGGGCGCCCTCGCGCGGTTCGCCGAGCAGTGGGCGCCGGGCTTCTCCGGCTCGGCCGGGCCGCGCTATCTGGGCTTCGTCACCGGCGGCGCGACTCCGGCCGCGGTCGCCGGGGACTGGCTGACGTCCGCGTTCGACCAGAACCTCTCCGGGGCGGGCGGCTCCTGGGCTGCGGAGCTGGAGCGGGAGACCGTGGCGTGGCTGCGCACGCTGTTCGGGCTGGGCGAGGCGCACAGCGGGGCGTTCGTGACCGGGGCGACGGTGTCGAACACGGTCGGGCTGGCGATCGCCCGCGAATGGCTCGGCGAGCGGCTCGGGGTGGACGTCTCCCGCGAGGGGGCCGCCGCACTCGGCCCGGTCGACGTGCTCTCCGGGAGTCCGCACTCCAGCGTGCCGAAGGCCCTGTCGGTGCTGGGCATCGGCCGGGACCGGCTGCTGCGCGTGCCGTTGCTGCCGGGCAACCGGGAGGCCGTGGACGTGGCCGCGCTGGAGGCGGCAATGGCGGGTCTGGGCGGACGGCCCGCCATCGTCGTCGCGAACGCGGGGACCGTGGACACCGTCGACTTCGACGATCTGCGGGCGATCGCCGCGCTGAAGGAGCGGTACGGCTTCTGGCTGCACGTGGACGCCGCGTTCGGCGGCTTCGCCGCCCTCTCCCCCGAGTACGCCGCTCTGGTCGACGGGCTCGACGCGGCCGACTCGGTCTGCGTGGACCTGCACAAGTGGCTCAACGTGCCCTACGACGCCGCCGTCCAGTTCACCCGCCGCCGTGACCTCCAGGTGGCGGTGTTCCGCAACGACTCGCCGTATCTGGGCCCGCCCGCCGGCGAGCCCGACTTCCTGCACCTCACCCCGGAGAACTCCCGGCGGCTGCGGGCCCTTCCGGCCTGGTTCTCCCTGGTGGCCTACGGCCGTGCCGGGCACCGCGAGATCGTCGAGCGGAACGTGGCTCTCGCCCGCCGGCTGGGCGAGGGGATCGACGCCCTGCCGGGCCTGCGCCTGCTGGCCCCGGTCCGGCTCAACGTCGTCTGCTTCACGCTGGCCGACGGCCTTCCCTCGCGGGACGGGGTGGACGCGCTGGCGCGGGCGGTCGCCGAGTCCGGGGAGGCGTTCCTGACGCCGACGGTGTACGGCGGGGTGCCCGCGCTGCGGGCCGCGTTCAGCAACTGGCGTACCACGCAGGCCGATACGCGCCGGGTCCTGGATGTGCTCGCGGCGGTCTCGGGCTGACGGCTCAGGGGTGCTGGAGGGCCGTGCGGAACGCGGTGTGCACGGCGGTGAGGCCGCCGTCGACGACGAGGGTGGTGCCGGTGATCCAGGCGGCGTCGGCGGAGGCGAGGAAGGTGATGGCGGCCGCGATGCCGCGGGCGGCGCCCGTGACGAGAACTCCCTGTCCTGCGAAGCGCTTGAGATCGGTCATGGGGTGACCGTAGGGCCGCGGCGATCACTGCGACAGGTGTCGTACGTCCGGCGCCGCACCTCAGCGGTATCCGGTCACGTCGGCCGGCTTGCCCGCGTCCTGCACCTCGACCAGATACCGCCAGGCGTCGGGCCGGCTGCCGTCGACGTCGGTGAAGCCGTAGACCTGGGCGAGGCCGCCGCTGGAGAGGGACTGCCCGTTGTGCCGGGCCGCATCGGGGTCGGCGGCCAGCGCGGCGACGGCGCGGCCGACGAAGCGCGGGGTCTCGGAGATCGCGAAGTGCGGTTCGCGGATCAGGCCGTCGCGCCAGTTGTCCTCACGGACGCCGTAGGCGTCGAGCATGATCTCCGAGCGCAGCCAGCCGGGGGTCAGGGCGACGGCGGTGGCGCCGCGCGGGCCGAGTTCATGGGCGAGCGCGAAGGCCATGCGGAGTACGGAGGCCTTGGCGAGGTCGTAGAAGAAGTTCACGCGGTAGGTGTCGCGGTTGTACGCGGCGGTGCCGTCGGTGACCTCCACGACCAGGCCGCCGGGCCGGCGCAGCAGGAGCGGCAGCGCGAAGTGGCTGGTGACGGCGTGCGTCTCGACGGCGAGCCGGAGCAGGCGGAGCCCGTTGTCGAGGTCGTGCTCCCACACCGGCGTGTCCCACTCGAAGAGTTTCTCGCCGCCCCAGATGTCGTTGACGAGGACGTCCAGGCGGCCCTGTTCGTCCGCGATGCGGTCCACGAGGGCCCGGACCGCGGATTTGTCCAGGTGGTCGACGGGGACGGCGATGCCGTGCCCTCCGGCCGCCGAGACGAGGTCGGCGGTGTCCTCGATGGTTTCGGGGCGGTCGTACTCGGAGCGGTGGGCGCGGGTGCTGCGTCCGGTGACGTAGACGGTGGCGCCGGCCGCGCCGAGTTCCACGGCGATGCCCCGTCCCGCGCCCCTGGTCGCCCCGGCGACCAGCGCCACCCTGCCCTGCAGCGCCTTCGACATGTCCGGCCTCCTGTTGCCCGTACGACTGCTGTCACGGTCCAGGGTGGCGGGAAAGCCGGACATCCTCTGTCACCTTTACCGGCGCAGCCTGTCGTCGGGCTTCTCCTCGGTGGGATTCAGTGGCCGCGTTCGATCCATTCCTCCAGGTGGGGTGCTTCGGCGCCGATGGTGGTCGCGTCGCCGTGTCCGGTGAGGACCTTGGTCTCCGGCGGGAGGGTGAGGAGCCGGTCGCGGACGGAGCCGATGATCGTCGGGAAGTGGGAGTACGAGCGTCCGGTGGCGCCGGGGCCACCCTTGAAGAGGGTGTCGCCGGTGAAGACGACGCCGAGGCCTGGGTCGTACAGGCAGACGGCGCCGGGTGCGTGGCCGGGGGTGTGCAGGACGGTGAGGTCGGCGCCGGCGGTCTCGAGGACCTGGCCGTCGGCCAGATGGCGGTCGGGCTCGCGGTCCGGGTGGGTGAGCTTCCACAGCGGCAGGTCGTCGGGGTGGAGCCAGATCGTGGCGCCGGTCAGGTCCGCGAGGGCGGGCGCGGCGTCGATGTGGTCGTTGTGGGCGTGGGTGCACACGATGGCGGTCAGCCGGCGGTCGGCGACCGCGTCGGCGATGGCCCGGGTGTCGTGGGCGGCGTCGATGACGATCACCGAGCGTTCGTCGCCGACGATCCACACGTTGTTCTCGACGTCCCAGGTGCCGCCGTCGAGGGTGAACTGCCCGGAGGTGACGAGGCGTTCGATGCGGGTGGTCATCACAGCACCACCACCGAGCGCAGCACGTCGCCGTGGTGCATCCGGTCGAACGCCTTCTCCACCTCGTCCAGTCGGACGGTCTCGGTGACGAAGGCGTCCAGTGGCAGGCGGCCCTGGAGGTGCAGGTCGATGAGCATCGGGAAGTCCCGGGAGGGCAGGCAGTCGCCGTACCAGCTGGACTTGAGCGCGCCGCCGCGTCCGAAGACGTCCAGCAACGGCAGGTCGAGTTTCATCTCGGGGGTGGGGACACCGACGAGGACGACGGTGCCGGCCAGGTCGCGGGCGTAGAAGGCCTGCTTGTACGTCTCGGGGCGGCCGACCGCCTCGATGACGACATCGGCGCCGAAGCCGCCGGTCAGCTCGCGGACGGCCTCGACCGGGTCGGTCTGCGTGGAGTTGACGGTGTGGGTGGCGCCCAGTGTGCGCGCCTGCTCCAGTTTGCGGTCGTCGATGTCCACGGCGATGATCCGCGCCGCGCCGGCGAGGCTGGATCCGGCGACGGCCGCGCCGCCGACGCCACCGCAGCCGATGACGGCGACGGAGTCGCCGCGGTCGACGCCGCCGGTGTTGATGGCGGCGCCGATGCCGGCCATCACGCCGCAGCCGAGCAGGCCGGCGACGGCCGGGGAGACGGCCGGGTCGACCTTGGTGCACTGTCCGGCCGCGACCAGCGTCTTGTCGGCGAAGGCGCCGATGCCGAGCGCCGGGGAGAGTTCCTGCCCGGTGGCGGCGAGGGTCATCTTCTGCTTCGCGTTGTGGGTGTTGAAGCAGTACCAGGGCCGGCCGCGCAGACAGGCCCGGCAACTGCCGCACACGGCACGCCAGTTGAGAATGACGAAGTCGCCGGGTGCCACATCGGTGACGCCCTCGCCGACCGACTCGACGATGCCGGAGGCCTCGTGCCCGAGCAGGAAGGGGAACTCGTCCGAGATTCCGCCCTGTTTGTAGTGCAGGTCGGTGTGACAGACCCCGCAGGCCTGGACGCGTACGACGGCTTCGCCGGGCCCCGGGTCGGGGACCACGATCGTCTCGATCCGTACGGGCTCGTCCTTCCCCGGTGCGATCACGCCGCGAACTTCCTGCGCCATGGCCTGGCCCCTTTTCCTCGATGTGCCGTCGAAACCGACCCTACGCGCGAGCGATCGGTGGCTGCACGGACCACGACGGCCACCGTGGATCTTTCGGCCGATGCCGTCGGTCCGCCGTGCGCAACAGGCGGGGCCCCGTCCGTTCGTGGCAGGCGGGGCCCGTCCCGCCGGACGGGAGGGGCCGGGCAGCCGTGAGGGCCGTCCCGGGCGGGACGGCCCTCGGGTCCACGGCGGATCAGGCCTTGACGGAGGGGAGGAGATCGGCCTGGTGCAGGCCGTTCAGCCGGTTCAGGTCACCGACCTGGTTCAGGGCGCGCATGCGCTCCGAGACCCGCGGGACCCGGGCCTGGTCCTGCGCGGGGATGCCGCTGGCGGCGAGCGAGTCCAGCGTGGCCATCGGGTTGATCTGCCCGGTGTTCGGTGTGCTCACCTCGGCCGCGTTCGCCAGCGGTGCGGCGAGGCCCGTGACACCGACGGCCAGACCGAGGGCTGCGACGATACGTCGTGTTGAGATCATGCCTTCAGCAACGGCGGTGGGCCCTGGTCGGACACGGTCGACGGGCGGCGCTCACCCGTGAGGTGGAGGACACCGCCTGCGCTTGCCGTCGTCGCCGGTGCGGAGGAGTCTCGAAGGTGGGGCCCGTGCGCCCGGCTCCCCGCCTGGCCGCGAGCGCCTGAAGGAGGTCACCATGGGCACCGCGACAGGCTCCGCCTTCGACACCGAGACCCTGCGCCGGGGCATAGAAGGAAACACCGGCAACACCCTGCTGGCCCTCTACGCGGACGACGCGAAGATCCGCATCATCGACCGCAACACCCAGCCCAGCCACCCCAAGGTCCTGCAGGGCCGGGGCGAGATAGCCGAGATGCTCGACGACGTCTACAGCCGCGACATGACACACAAGCTCGACCAGTGCGTCATCCAGGGCGACCACGCCGCCTTCACCGAGTCCTGCGAGTACGCGGACGGCACCCGTGTCCTCGCCGAGTCGATGATCACCCTGCGCGAAGGGAAGATCGCCGAACAGATCCTGATCCAGGCATGGGACGAGTAGGGAGAAAGGTCGCGAGAGTCCAGGTCACCGCCAGGCTGACCTGGACCTTCTCGGCCCGGGCGACGCTGGGGCGGGCGCGCTCCCGGCGGCCGGGACCGGTTTCCGCAGCAGGTCTGCAGGCCTCCGCCCTTCTTCTTCGGTCGGTGCTGCGAGCGGCGCGCCCTCACCCGTCTCCTGCGCTGCCGCACGGGGTTCGGACGCGGCATGCCAGGCGCCGGTGATCCGCGGGGCGGCCAACAGCACCTGGTTCTGCCGCTGGTTGGGGCCGGCGGGAACCAGGACATCGGTGCCGCTCGCACGCGGGACCTGCCGGCCGCGCTCCGCGAGGCGGACGTCGTGGTAGCCGCCGTGGGCCGCCCGCGCCTGATCCGGGGGCAGGACATCGAGCCGGGCGCGGTCGTCGTCGACGCCGGCTACAACACCGGCAACGTCGGCGACGTCGACTTCGACTCGGCCGTGGAGCGGGCCTCGCTGATCACGCCCGTGCCGGGCGGTGTCGGTCCGATGACGATCGCCTCCCTGCTGGAGCAGACCGTGACCGCCGCCGCCCGGCAGCTCGGGGTGTGATCAGCGCATCCAGGCGCTGTATCCCATGACGTCCCCGGCCTGCACACCGTACTCGGGGACGTCCTTGGTGAAGGTGGCCTCCATGCCGAGGACGGCGCCGGTGCGCGGTTCCAGGATCAGCATGCGCCGGATGCCGTCGGCGTCGTACACGTACGCCCGGCCGGGGCGGCCGAGTCGGTCGGTCACCTGCCCGGCCGGCCGCAGCCCCTCGGCCTTCGCGAACAGCCGGACGAGGGCCGCCGATTCGCGCGCACCCAGGGTCCAGTGGTCGAGCAGTTCCCCGACGGCGTCGAAGAGTTCGGTGGTGCTCAGCGGTGCCGTACTGCGGTCGACCTGCGGGCGGACGACCTCGGTGAGGTAGGCGCGCAGGCCCGCCGCGGTGTGCGGCGGGGTCCCCTCGGGCGGGGCGTCGCTCCACATCGGCGGGTACGTGGTCCGGCTGATCACATGGCCGTCTTCCACCTCCTGCCGATCGTCACCCTCGTCGGTGAGGACCGGGCGGCCCGGCCTGCGCGGGTCGGTCGCCACGACCAGTTCGGTGTGGCTGGAGTCCGCACGCCAGCGCACCACCCGCTCCTCGGGGACGGTGACGGGGGGCTTGTCGTCGCTCATGCCGAGGCTCCACGACTGCACGTGCGTGCCCTTGCGCAGGCCCGGTGAGCCGCCCGACGCGGCCGCATCGGCCAGGGCGACCATCTCCTTCAGGGGTACGGGCGTGGAGGGGACGTGGACGGTCAGCGGGCGCGGCGCGGCGACGGCCCGCTGCGTGCTCGAACCGCCGAGCACGGAGTTGACGGCGATCGCCAGGACGACGGTGATGGCCGCGATGCCCCAGGCCGGCCGGGTGCGCGGGGTACGACCGGGGAGCACCGGGAACAGCCGGAGGCGGCGCCGTGGGCGGTCCTCGCGCAGCAGCCGCTGGAGCCTTTCCTCCGCACGCCGGTCCAGCGGGCCCTCGCCGAAGTCGGGGCCGTCGGCAGGCACCGGGTCGGCGCGGCGCAGCAGTTCGAGTTCGTCAGCCATGTCGGTCGTCCTCGCAGGGGATCGCGTCGGCGGAGGCGGGCACGGCTGCCACAGCGGGCCGCATCCGGTCGATCTCGGCTCTGAGGCGGCGCCGTGCCCGGTGCAGGCGCATGGTCGCCGCCCGTGTGCCGCAGTCGAGGGCGACCGCGATCTCGTCGGCGCCGAGTTCCTCCCATGCGGCGAGGCGCAGGACCTCCTGGTCCGCCGGGGACAGCCGGCCGAGCGCCTCGTGCACCCAGGCGCCGGGGGCCTCCGCGTCGGGGCTGTCCACGATGTGCCGGCCGTGCGCGGCCTCGTCGTTGCCCAGCCGGTCCACCAGCCGGCGCCGGCGCCCGTAGCCGCGTACCGCGTTGGCCAGGCAGTTGCGTGCCACGCCGTACAGCCAGGGCAGCGGCGAAGCGGGCAGGTCGGCCCGGCGGCGCCAGGCGACCGTGAACACCTCCGCCACCACTTCCTCCACCTCGTCGGCCCGCCCCTGAAGTCGTCTGGCGACATAACGGCTGACCGCCCAGTAGTGCTCGCGATAGGCAGCGGCGAAGATCTCGTCGTTGCTCATGTCCGGTTCTTGTCCGGCACGCCCCGGATCGTCACACCCTTCTTCCGTGATGCTTGTCGCGCCGTCCGAGTGTGACCCACGGGCCGGGCGCGGACACAGGCCGGGCGTGAAGAAGATCAGAGACATCAGGGCCGTACGGTGGCTGACGACCACCGATCACAAGACGATCGGAACGCTCTACCTGGTCACCGCGTTCGGGTTCTTCCTGATCGGTGGCGTCATGGCGCTGCTGATGCGCGCCGAGCTGGCCCGGCCGGGTCTGCAGATCATGTCGAGCGAGCAGTTCAACCAGG